>JAYEIY010000049.1:0-3399 GCA_034660375.1 Verrucomicrobiota bacterium | reverse complement strand
AATTGTCTATCATTATAGTGGTAAGGGAAATTCAAGAAAACTACTGAAAAAAGAAATACTTAAAGGAGAGTTTCTTGAAGATCCATCGGAAAAAGTTTCTGAAATCCTTTCCAAGGGAGTCTTAAAGAATCAGAAGATAAAAATCTTCTGTGTCGGAGAAGATAAAGCAAAATCTAAGTTCATTTTTCTACAAACAGATGAAAATGGATTTCTTATCGATAAAACAGGTGAAATAATTAAACATTTTGATGATTTTTTGAATAATTCAGTAACTCTTACATTTTTTCATGAAGAATACGGCAAACAAAAATTTAAAATCACTAGAAATGACTTTTTGGAAGCTTCAGGAGCCGATATAGATACAAAACGTATGTCTTATCGTGGAGAAATGCAGATTATTGCAACTTCTTCTCAAAAGAAAATCGCCCCTGGAAGCCAGATAGAATTAGCTGTAGAGATTGTTAATAATTCCCAGAAGTATATGTCAAGTCTGTTGGTGCGTTCATTTAGCAGACATTCATGGCTTAATGGAAAAAATTTCTATATCGGTGGATTAAATCCGGGAGAAAGACACAAATGTACACGGTCTATCTACGTGCCCCGTATTATGTCAGAAGGAAATGTCTTTCTAGAATTAGGGATAGCAGATCTCTTAGGCCCTCTTCCCGAAGAAAAACAAAAACTGCGATTTACAATAATAACAAAATAGCATTGTTAATACTATCATTCCTCAAAATGACAGATCAGTGTATTTAAGAATGATTAAACTCTGCACGAAAAGGTTTTTTAAAAGCAAAAAACTTTTCATTCAGGGTTTCTAAGTTCAAAATCAGAGATTTTGAACTTTATTTGAGATGAATATTGATATAGCGATTTTGACCATTGTCAATCTGGATGCAGATTCAGATGGAATGTCTGATGATTGGAAAACTCAATATGGAGAGGACCTTTTATCTAGTGCCGATGATGACGGAGATGGTACAAATCTACAGGAATATACAAAGGGGACTGATCCTACAAAATATTTATTGAATTTAATTAAGGGTTGGAATCTTGTATGAATTGCACGAGTACCGAAGATAATTGCTAAATACAATTTTAAATAATAGTTATTTGGGACATGTTTGGATATGGGAGAACAAACATTATGAAATAAGGAATCAGTTTTATCCAATGAAAGGACATTGGGTATATGTTCCGGTTGCAGTTGCAATATAGATATCTCTCCCATAATAACAATTAGGGAAATATACTTATGTGTGGAATAATTGGATATATAGGAAGTAGAAAGACAGAAGAAGTTTTACTTGATGTACTACATAAGCTTGAATATAGAGGATATGACTCTGCAGGTCTATCTGTGATAGATAAAAATAAATTTAATATTCTTAAAGTTTCGGGTAAAGTCAATGGTCTGGCAAGACTCGTCAATCAAGAAAAATCAAAGAAAAAGTTTTTGTCTGAGTCTGGCACAGGGATAGCTCATACTCGCTGGGCAACTCATGGAGCACCTACCATTGAGAATGCACATCCTCATATGGATTCTACTGGACAATTCATAATAGTTCACAATGGAATAATTGAAAACTACGCCTCCTTGAAGCAACACCTGAAAGAGAAAGGACGAAAATGTATTTCAGAAACAGATTCAGAAGTACTTGTAAATTTGATTGCCGAAAGCTATGAAGATAATCTTGAAAATGCGGTAGTTGCTGCTTTGAAGAAAGTACAGGGAACTTACGGAATAATCGTTCAATGCCTGAATGAACCGAAAAAGCTAGTAGTAGCTAGATTAGGAAGCCCCATTATTCTCGGACTGGGAGAAAAGGAAACCCTTATTTGCAGTGATCCTTCGGCAATACTTTCCTATACACGCAAAGTTATGTTTCTTGATGATGAAGATATTGCAATTATTACTCCCGAGAATATTGAAACAAAAAATATTCAAAATGTATCGGTAACTCGCGAAGTATCCAAAATTGATTGGGAACCACAGGCTATACAAAAATCTGGATACGAACATTTTATGCTGAAAGAAATTTTTGAGCAACCTCAAACTCTCAAAAATACAATCAGAGGCAGGCTTGATGAAAATCGTGGAACATCTGTTCTCTCCGGGTTGAATACGCAACCAAGAGAACTTGCAGATATAGAAAGAATAATCCTTGCCGCATGCGGAACAAGTATGCTTGCCGGAATGGTAGGAGAATATTATTTTGAAGATTTGTGCGATATTCCGACAGAAGTAGAGCAGGCCGCAGAATTTAGATATAGAAACCCCATCGTAAACAGCCGAACTCTGGCTATTGCAGTCAGCCAGTCAGGAGAAACCGCGGATACTCTTGCAGCCGTCAAAGAAGCAAAACAGAAAGGAGCACAGGTCTGTGGAATCTGTAATGTTATAGGATCTACCATTGCCAGAGAATGTGAGAAGGGAATTTATCTTCACGCCGGTCCCGAAATAGGTGTGGCAAGCACAAAAGCCTTTACATCTCAGGTAACAGTCTTGTTAATGATGGCATTAAGACTCGGCAGAAGCCACAGATTGTCCAGAAATGTAGGAGTAGAATTGGTCAACAGCATCAAAGGCATCCCAAAAAAGGTTCAGGAAGTTTTGCAAACTGCATCTGCAATTGAAGATGTAGCAAAAAAATATGCACATATAAATAATGCATTCTTTATAGGAAGAAATTATCTTTATCCAGTTGCTCTTGAGGGAGCTCTAAAGTTAAAAGAAATTAGCTATATCCATGCAGAAGGATATCATGCTGCAGAATTAAAACATGGTCCCATTGCATTGCTTGATGAAAATGTGCCCGTTATTGCGCTCGCAAATAATATAAGCGGAAAAGAAAAAATTATTGGAAATATAAATGAATGTCGTGCACGAAAAGCTCCAGTAATTATTACTGCAACAAAAGGTGATGATGAATTGCGGGATATTGCTGACGATATTCTATGGATTCCCTCAGTATCAGAATATATAACTCCTATTTTAACAGCAGTTGCACTGCAACTCTTTGCCTATTACGTAGCAAAGGAACGTGGATGCTCAATAGATCAACCACGCAATCTGGCTAAAAGCGTTACAGTAGAATAAATTAATATGAGGTCTTGTAGTATTGAAGAGGATTTGTGCGGAGAATACATTCGTTATCTATCTGTATGTCCTTTGATATTTTTCCTTTATTTCGTGCTGAAAACAGGATTGGCGCTAGTTGTTTCTTTACATATTTGGGTGGGAATGGGTTTATATAAATTTTTGTTCCTCCTTCAAAGCCAGCTTGATTAATAATTCTCCATTTAATCAAAACATGAAAAGGCATTGGGTCAATGGAATCAAGGGGGGCATAAAACCACTCTTCGTTTGCTGCAACAGGAAACCATGTTGCAGCAAAC
>JAYEIY010000048.1:0-3400 GCA_034660375.1 Verrucomicrobiota bacterium | reverse complement strand
AAAATCTTTCCTTCATCATTTTCTGAACTACTTATCTTTTTGCCAAAGGCATCGTATGCTCTGATAAACCATTCTTTATCTTTTCCGTGGAGATTTACATTTTTTCTCATTTCTTCTGCTGCATTATTGATTTTTTCAGCATCTTTTGGCTTGTCAATAGTTTTAAGCATTGCTTCAAATTCTTTTGCTGCATACATAAACAAACCGGCAATCATAAGAGATTCTGCCGTCTTTCCATCGCCTTTATTCGCAGTAGTCTGAAAACTTTCTCCGGGTTCTTCCGAAAAGCAGTTGAGATTCAGGCAGTCATTCCAGTCTGCTCGTCCGATTAAAGGCAGGTTGTGGGGACCTAGATTATTCAGTGTAAAATTATGTGCACGGAAAAGGTGATCAAGCAGAGATTCTGAGAATTCTTCTATATTTTCGTATGGGACTTTTTCGTTAAGTATAGCAAGATCACCTGTTTCGCGAATATATGCTCCGACAGCCAATATCAGCCATTGGGGGTCATCATTAAAATTATCTCCTGCATCGGGGTTACCACGTTTAGTGAGAGGTTGATATTGGTGATATGCTCCTCCATCGCGCAGCTGTGTTGCTGCAATATCAAGAATTCTTTCTCTTGCTCGTTCAGGTATCTGATGAACGAATCCAAGGAGATCCTGATTTGAGTCTCTAAAGCCCATTCCACGACCTATTCCGGATTCAAAATATGATGCACTTCGGGAGAGATTAAAAGTAACCATACACTGATAGGGGTTCCAGATATTTACCATGCGTGCCAATTTTGCATCTTCACATTCAATTTGAAATGGTAGAAGTATCTTATCCCAATATGTTTTCAGCTCATTCAATGCTTTGTTTACAGATTCAGTATTTGCGTACTGTGCAATCTGTCTTTCAGCAGTTTTTTTGTTGATGACGCCTGATTTTGCAAATTTTTTCTCTTTAGGATTCTCTACATATCCCAAAAGAAAAACCAGTTCTTTGGATTCTCCGGGAGCGAGTTCAATATTGATGCAGTGAGAGGCTATTGGTGACCAGCCTGAGACCATGGAATTTGAACATTCTCCATTTATAACTGCATCAGGAGTGTCAAATCCGTTATAATTTCCCAAAAAAGCATCTCTGTCTGTATCAATTGAAGAACATGGAGTATTTACAGTATAATAGGCATAATGGTTACGTCTTTCACGGTATTCTGTCGTGTGATATATGGTAGAGCCGACAACTTCTGCTTCTGCACAGTTGAGGTTGCGTTGAAAATCAGTAAAATCATCAAGGGCATCCCATAAACAGAATTCGACAAATGAGAAAAGTTTTAAGCTTCGTGTTTCTTTACTGTTATTTGTGAGAGACACCTTGCGAATTTCGATGTTTTCATCAATCGGGATGAAAAATAGAAGATTGGCAGAAATTTTGTCCTTTTCTGACTCAATTATTGTGTATCCTAAACCATGTCTGCATTTATAGGAATCCAATTCCGTTTTTACAGGTTGCCAGGAAGGTGACCATATCTTGTCGTTCTCTTTTAAGTAAAAATAACGTCCTCCTAAATCTCTGGGGACATTATTATATCTGTAACGGGTAATTCTTCTCAGTCTTGCATCTCTGTAAAAATTATAGCCTCCTGCGGTATTGGAAATGAGTCCGAACATTTTTTCGGTACCTAGGTAGTTTATCCAGGGGAGGGGAGTTTTAGGTGTTTCTATTATATACTCGCGTTGTTTATCATCAAAGTGACCATATTTCATTGTAGAATCCTCTTTTTTTAAGTTTATATAGACCCTGCACGAAGATGTTTTTAAAGAGTCAAAAAACTTTTCGTATAGGGTTCCATAAGTTCAAAATTAGAGATTTTGAACTTTATTTGAAATAAATACTGGCTCGTTAATAACGATTTTAAGTGTTATTTACTCAAAAAAATAACTGCAAACAGACACAGACAGTGTACGAAAAACCTTTAAACGAAGTGAAAAAAGGTCTTTCATGCAATATATATAGGATTATAGCTTCTATTTAAAGATACAATATAATTTTTTAAAAGCAAGTAAAATTTATTAAAAGAGAAGGGGAATAAGCTTTTTCTGCTGATTCATATCTATAAATAACAATTGAAACACTGAATTGAAGATGTATTATAAAAATAAAAATGAAAATTTGAAAAAGGAATCAGATATGCAGAAAATAGAAATATTAATAAATAATTATCCAGAATTAAAAGATGCAAAAAATTCTATTATTAATGCTTATGAGTGTATTTTAGGATCAATAAAAAGAGAGGGAACGCTTCTACTTTGTGGAAATGGTGGGAGTGCATCAGATTGTGAACATTGGAGTGGTGAACTTTTAAAGGGATTTGTAAAGAACCGATCTTTGTCTGCCAATGAAAAGCAAAATCTTTCAAAGGGACTACGAGAGTCTCTTCAACAGGGAGTTCCCTGCATTCCTCTTCCTAGCTTTATCAGTGTTCAGAGTGCTTTTTCCAATGATGTTTTACCTGAAGCTGCCTTTGCTCAACTTGTCTGGGCTTTGGGGAAAAACCAAGATGTTCTTGTTGGAATTTCAACATCCGGAAACTCTCAAAATATCCTTTTTGCTATAGAGGCTGCCAAAGCTAAAGGAATGAAAACTATTGGGCTTACAGGCAAGAATGGAGGCAAACTTGCGGAGTCCACAGATATAGTAATAAAAGCTCCTTCTGATGAGACCTATAGAATACAGGAGTATCATCTGCCAATTTATCACACAATCTGTATGATGTTGGAAGAAAGCCTCTTTTAGACAGGAAAATATTTTCCAAATACGTAACTCTTTGCACAAGGTACTACGCATATCATCATGCATAACTCTTTGCACAAGGTACTACGCATATCATCATGCGTAACTCTTTGCATGAGATACTACGCATGCACAAGGTACTACGCATATCATCATGCGTAACTCTTTGCATGAGGATATGCAAAGTACTAAAAATTTATCCCAAATCAGCAGTATTGGGTTTTCGTGCTGCAATAGTTTCGTCCAATCTAGTAACAGGAGTAGTTTTTGGAGTATTTTTTATTCTATCCGGATTGGATTTTGCGGACTCCGCAATTTCTATCATAGCATCTATAAACTCATCTATAGTCTGTTTTGACTCTGTTTCAGTTGGTTCAATCATCATTGCTTCACTGACAATAAGGGGAAAATAAATAGTAGGGGGGTGATACCCCATATCAATGAGTTTTTTTGCTATATCCAGGGCTCTTACGTTATTTTCTTTTACCTGTTTCTCGGCAGATAGCACCCATTCGTGCATACAAAATCTATCAATTTTTTCATAAAAATAGGGTTTTAGTCTGGCTCTTAGATAATTTGCGTTGATAATTGCATTTTCACTGATGCGAAGAAATCCTTC
>JAYEIY010000047.1:0-3400 GCA_034660375.1 Verrucomicrobiota bacterium | reverse complement strand
GGTGTTGACATTTCTCACATGATTTAATATTGAAGACACTCTCTAATCGAAAGAGAGAGAAAAAGAGAAAAACAGAAAAAAACAAATAAATCTAAAGGAGAAATTATATTATGCCTACTCGACAAAAAATCTATATCATGTTTTTCTCACTTGCTTTTTCTTTTATAGCTAATGCAGATCTTATACTCGGATCACAAGTATTCCTAAAAAACTATACACATTTAGTTCGCAACAAAAAAGTGGCATTGATAACCAATCCAACCGGAGTAGACAGACATTTGAGAACTACGATAGATCTTCTCTATAAGGATAAACGAATAAACCTTGTTGCACTTTTTGCTCCCGAACATGGACTGAGAGGCAATATTTCAGCCGGCAGGCATTTTGAAAATTCATGTGATAGAAAAACCGGATTGCCAATCTATACCCTCTATGGACCACAGGGACATAGACCATCCGATAAAGCTCTGTCAAAAGTGGATGTAGTTATATATGATATTCAGGATGTTGGAAGCAGGGCATATACCTATATTTGGAGCCTTATGGAGACCATTCAGGCCGTCGCAAAAACCAAAAAAACTGTAGTTGTTTTTGATAGACCCAACCCTCTTGGAGGCAATACTATTGACGGAGCTATTACTGAAAAAAAATGGCTTTCTTTTATCGGACTTTATCCGATTCCCAGAGTGTATGGAATGACGGTTGGAGAATTGGCATTGATGCTTAATGCAGAGTATAAGCTAAAATGTCATTTGCAGGTAATTCCAATGCACAACTATAAGAGAGGAATGACATGGGAAGAAACGGATCTTCCATGGGTGCCTACGTCACCTCATATTCCTGATACAGCATCGGCATATTGTTTTGCTGCAACAGGAACCATAGGAGAACTTGGAAATGTTAGTATTGGAATCGGTTATACTCTTCCTTTTCAATGTATCGCAGCCCCCTGGATAAACGCAGAACAACTCTCTGCGTATTTAAACGCCCACCGCCTGCCGGGAATTCGCTTTCGCCCCATTCATTACAAACCATTTTATGCAGCATTTAAAAATAAAAATATTCACGGTGTCCAACTCCACATAATAAAACCTGAAATATTCCGTCCCGAAACAACAGAAATAACAATTCTATATGCTCTGAAAAAACTCTACCCACAATCCTTTACCTTTTCTCCTGACCGATATGATAAATTCGACAAGGCATCCGGAACAAGCATAATAAGAGAGTCCATAGAAAAAAATGTCCCCCTCAAAAAACTCCTAAGACATATTTACAAAAAAATGACAGGATTCTTAGAAAAAAGAAAGAAATATTTACTCTATAAATAAATAGTGTACGAAAAGCCTTTTTCACTTCGTTAAAATTACCCGATAGGGTAAAAGATGAATAGCCGTAGGTTTCAACCTACGGAATAATATAAATAGAGAAATCAACCCCGGAGTGGGTTGAACAAAACAGGTGTAAGAACTTACGCCTATTTAGCTGAGTGCTAACAAAATCATTATTAACGAATTAGGATTCATCTCAAATAAAGTTCAAAATCTCTGATTTTGAACGCATGCAGAGCCTGTATGAAAAGATTTTTTGCTCTTTAAAAACCTTTTCGTGCAGGGGTTAGTTAGTCAATATGCCCCCAAAAATGAAATTGTTTTACATTTTGCTTTTGCAGAGAATCAATTTAGAACTGTAAGATTACGTCATCCTTCAAAACTTCCTCCAAAAGAAGTATCGCTGAGCGTGAATTCTAATAAAAATTAAAACCGAACAAAATTAGTTCATCTAATCATTTTTTCCACTCCCCTCCAAGATTATAAGTGACTTAAGTATTCTCATCCATAAAATTACCCGACAGGGTAAAAGATGAATAGCCGTAGGTTTCAACCTACGGAATAATATAAATAGAGAAATCAACCCCGGAGTGGGTTGAACAAAACAGGTGTAAGAACTTACGCCTATTTACCTGAGTGCTAACAAAATCATTATTAACGAATCAGGATTTATCTCAAATAAAGTTCAAAATCTCTGATTTTGAACGCATGCAGAGCCTGTATGAAAAGATTTTTTGCTCTTTAAAAACCTTTTTGTGCAGGGGTTAGTTAGTCAATATGACCCCAAAAATGAAATTGTTTTACATTTTGCTTCTGCAGAGAATCAATTTAGAACTGTAAGATTACGTCATCCTTCAAAACTTCCTCCAAAAGAAGTATGGCTGAGCGTGAATTCTAATAAAAATTAAAACCGAACAAAATTAGTTCATCTAATCATTTTTTCCACTCCCCTGCAAGATGATAAGTGACTTAAGTGTTCTCATCCATAAAATTACCCGATAGGGTAAAAGATGAATAGCCGTAGGTTTCAACCTACGGAATAATATAAATAGAGAAATCAAACCCCGAAGCGGGTTGAACAAAACTAAAGCACAGCTTACACACGTCAGAGTTCACAGCTTTAGGGGGTAAAAAACGGTTAAACGACAGATTCTTGTTGTTTTAGAAGTTTAATAAGTCTTTTTGACCATGCAATCTCATGTTTTAAGTAATAGATTTGATGATCAAGGATGATCCAAGCTCCAAACGGAGTATTCATCTTGTAGTTTCTTAGCTTTTTTCGTACATCTTTTAAACTTTTGCGTAATTTAAGAATTCGCTGTTCAATGAAATCTATTTTAGTTTCATTAGGAATATAGGATGAAAGACCAATTGTCAGATCAAAACGAAAATAATTTTGGAAGGGATTTGCCAGTTCACTTTTTAAATTTTTATCAAGATATTTTTTGCCGGATTCTGTTATATAATAACAGGTTATATCTTTTTTGCCTTTTTTGGTATTCTTTTCCTTTACAAAATTTGCCTTTGCCAGTCGTTTTAAAGCATTATAGACGGTAACCATACTTGTAGGCATCCATTCATGAAGACCAATTTTATTAATATATTGTTTAATAAAATATGCTGTTTTTCGCTCACCCTGAGATAAAATAAAAAGAATACTCAACTCTGCAGGTTTTGCCAATTTTGTATGTGTTTTAGTGTAAGATTCTTTTGCCATAATTTTCTATTTTCTTGAAACTTTTGTTTAATACAATTTTGTTAAATCATTAAATATAATATAGTGACTCGTTGAAAAAATACAACTTTTAAAAAATAGAAAAGACAGAATTTTTTGTGTTTTATTATTGAGTTATATTAAACTATTAAAACCCTACACGAAATCGTTTTAAGTCTTATTTACTCAAAAAAACAACTGTAAACAGAAACAGATAGTGTACGAAAGCCAGAGCTCCAAGTTATCGAGCAACTCAGATTCCTTTTTTTTATCCAGGATATTATTCCACCTCATCTAAGGTCAATTCTTAAGAAAGAATATCCGTTTTATCCCCAGCGGGGATATTCACCGTAGC
>JAYEIY010000046.1:0-3421 GCA_034660375.1 Verrucomicrobiota bacterium | reverse complement strand
CTATAACTGTAAACTTTGTATTTTGAACAATGTCTGATTCATACTTTTTTTGTGCTATCTCTTTTTTATATAAAAGGTATAGAATAATTCTCCTGGAGCGTCATTTAATAAGCAGAGAACATATAAATAGTACTGAAGGCAGTGGACTTTTTGTAAGCAAAGATGAAACAATAAGTATTATGGTTAATGAGGAAGATCACATTCGTTTGCAGGGTATGTTGCCCGGTCTGCAGCTTCAAAATGTATATGAAATTGTAGATGAAACTGATAATGAAATGGAAGAAGTTCTTGATTTTGCATTTAGACCCGATTTTGGTTTTCTTACCTCTTCTCCCTCAAATGTTGGTACTGCTGTAAAAGCATCTGTGATGATGCATTTGCCAGCTCTCGTTTACACAGATCAAATAGCAAAAGTTATTAATGCCGTTGCTAAACTGGGACTGCTAGCAGGAGGTTTTTTTGGAGAAGGCAGTGATTCTCTTGGAAATTTTTTCCAGATCTCAAATCAGTCCACCTTGGGAGAAACAGAAACTCAGATATTGCTGAAGTTAACACGTGTGGTGGATCAGATCATAGCTTTTGAAAAAAACACAAGACAAAGACTTCTAGAAGGGCATAAGCAGTATATTTATGACAGAATTGGAAGAGCTTATGGTATAATGAAGCATGCGCATTATTTGAATACAAGAGAAGCCTTTTTAAGGCTTTCTGCTCTGAGGCTCGGAGTTGATTTCAAGATGTTTACATCGCTTGATGTTTCAAAAATAAATGAATTGCTTGTATTAACCCAGTCCGGACATCTGCAGAAGTATGCAGGAAAAAAACTTGACAGTGATGAAAGGAGTTTGTTCAGAGCAGAGTTTGTAAGAGAAAAACTGTCTTTAAAATAAAATGGTCAATGATTAATGATTAATGATTAATGATTAATGATTAATGATTAATGATTAATGATTAATGATTAATGATTAATGATTAATGATTAATGATTAATGGTGAATGGTCAACGGTCAACGGTCAACGGTCCTTATGAAATATGCAAATATAGTTGTCTTAGATATAGGTGGAGTATGTTGTCACCTTAATTTTGGACCATTAAAAAAATTAGTAGATTCTCATCTTTGTGATGATACGAATAATATCTCTTCAGATTTGTTTTCACTTTCCCACGCCCTTGAATGCGGTGAAATAGAAACGCAGGATTTTTTTTTTAAATTGTTTGAGGTTTTTGGTGGTAAAATACCTTTAAGAGAATTGAATTTTGTATGGAATTCTATTATTGGTGAGGAAATATCGGGAATGCCGGAAATTGTTGATGAAATTAAGAATGCCGGGATGGATGTTGTTTTGCTGTCAGATACATCTAAAGTCCATATGAAAATAATAAAAAAAAACTTCTCTATTATTAAAAAAATTACTGGATATGTAACCAGTTATCAGGTGGGTTGTCGTAAGCCCACTCCGGCTATGTATCATGTTCTGGAGGAGAAGTTCTGTAAAGGAAAAAAACCCTTTCTTTATACGGATGACAAAGCGGAAAATCTACTTGGAGCAGAAAAATGTGGTTGGCGAACTCATCATTTTAAATCTCCAGATTGCTTTATCAGAGAATTTAGAAAATTAATTGCTGAATAATAATAAATACTTTTTTCAAAAAAATGATATTTGTTTAACAATTGTGAATCTTCTGCATATATTATTAACCTCGTCTTTCCATGGGAGTTTTTTGTTTTTTTATAGTAAATTTAATTTATCCCTCTAACTTAATGAATCAGCCAGTAATAAAAATTGAATCATTATCCAAAAGCTACAAGGGCTTCCTCTGGAAAAAAAATGTGGATGCTCTCGTGGATTTGAACCTGCAGATTCCTAAAAAATGTGTGTTCGGTTTTTTAGGACCAAATGGAGCGGGAAAAACAACAACGATAAAACTTCTTATGGATTTGCTTAAACCTACGAGGGGCCAAGCCTGAAATCTGTTAACAGTGAAAATGTTGCAGAAGTAACTGCAAAAATAGAGCAAATTATATCTCTTGATCCGGAATTTGAAAAGATTTATACCGTAGCTGTCCCCTTTATTGCTATAGAAAATCCTGAAAAAGCTGTGGAAATCTTGAAAAAAGCCTGTGAAAATAAAAAACTTGCCGCCAACTATAGAATTCCTCATTATGTTTCTTTTATTTATACCCATATTTTAAAGTCAAATAAGGAAGAGGCTCTTAAATATTACGAGATGGCGTATCAAAGCAATTCCTCTATGAAATTTCTCTTGAATGCTGTTATACGAACAAAAGCCCAATTGGCATTGAAAAGAAAAAAGAGTCTGGTAAATAAAGAACACGCTACCCTCTATGTCCTCTTTCAAGAATGGAAAAAATCTCGCGATGAAATGCAAATGGCATCCTCATTAATTCCTGATTTGCAACATAGATTGCTGGATGCAATACAGGTAGCTAGAAAATCTGATCCAAATAATGATAAAATTAACAAAACAATTAAAAATGTAAAACAAAAAATCTTTGCTAATTCTCACCTTTGTGAAAATTGTCTGCATTCATATGCAGCGGGAGATAAATTTTGCGCAGATTGCGGAAATAAAGTTAAGGTTTACGGGGTTTGTTCGGATTGTGGAGAAGTCCTAAGCGGACACTTTTGCTCTAAGTGCGGCAAAAAGCAGTAAAAAATATTGCTGAATGAATTTATCCGTAAAATATAATGTTTTTTCTCTTGTTTTAATATTTGTGTCGCTTTTTGTTTATGTTTTATCAGAAAATTATCTCAGGCAGACAATTGTTGCAGGATTTAAATCGGAAAAAATATCTTTTGATGCTCTCCTTGATAAGCTCCCAAGATCAATAAAAGATAAAATCCAGATAAAACTTCAGAGGGCGGCTCTAAAGGATAGAATTGTAGAGGCTAAAACTCCTGAATCAAAAGTAATAGCCATGTCTTCTCTTGCTCTTCTCTCATCAACAACTGATAATGAAAAAATGGGAATATACCAAGACATACTTAAAAACTATCCCAGTCTCCCCGCATCATCTCATGCATATTGCTACTTTTTTCTGAAGAATTCCTCTGAATATCAAATAACTATAAAGAAATATCAAAAATATGCTTTCTCTATTAAAGATGATATCCAGAAATTTCATGTTATTAATAGAGGAATATATCATTTAATTAAAATAAATACAAATGATAGAAAGAAAATGCAATATTTAAAGCCTCTCCTTGAATATGATGCACCCTTGAGAGATTACTATAAGCTTTATGATATCCTTGCAGATGTAGCTAGAGATATCGGTGATAAGGATGTCTATAATAAAGCACAATCTTTATCTGAAAATTGCCTCGATAAGAAATCCGTGGAAGATTTATTGCAGGAAATTGAAAAAATGCGGGCGCAAAAAATTAATAAAAAATC
>JAYEIY010000045.1:0-3422 GCA_034660375.1 Verrucomicrobiota bacterium | reverse complement strand
ACCTTTATATTTCTTTGTGTGTTCTACTAAACGCGATCCTATAGCATCGCATATATCATGGAGAAGTTCTGGATCCTCTATGGTCATAAAGCACATGTTTTCAAATCCAAGCAAAGATGTAAGATTTTCTAATACGCCACAAGGACAGTTTGTAATGAGTTTCATCCCATTCGGAAGATATTTCTCTGCCTTTTGCAGAAGTGAGTAGTCAAAGTCTTCGATATTAGGCCAAGGGGTACTCTTCAAAGCTTTTGCGGTCAGTAATCATAACTCCATCGTTTTGAGAAATTGATTGAACATGCTCCTGTTTTGCGTAGAGAAATTGCATGCCAATATTCATCACAGATGCATAGTCATATCCCAAAGCAGCAAATCCTTTGAATCTCATTTTCATGAGTTTTTCATCGTTGTCCCAATCAATTGCTTCCGAAGTAATACCTGCTGCCCTCATCAAAAATTTATCATTAACAATAAATTCGTATAGTGTGGGTCTATCAGGTCTTTCATTTCTTAAAACTTTCAATAAATTTTCGAAATTAGGTTTTCTCATAGCATTCTCCTCTATGGTTTTTCGTGTAATTTTTAATTATCATTAATACGCTTGACAGTAATAAGATTTAAGGTAATATCAAATATCATTAGCAATTAATATTTATCATAAACGATTAAATAGACATTCTACGAAAAGTCTTTTTCGCTTCGCTCGAAGACTTTTCGCACACTGTCTAAATACTATGTCATTTAAAAAGATTCCAGGTGAAGTAAAAATAGTTTTTCCTGAAGAGGATATTTTGAATAGGTTTTCTTCTTTGCATTCTTATGTACGCCAAAGCGGAAGTTCATACAGGACACCATGGGCTATAAAGGATCGAAAGCTTCTAGATTATTTACTTGTATATGTTGAAAAATCTGGTGGAATATTTACAGTCGGAGACATATCCTATAAGGTAGATTCCGGAGATCTTTTTTGGATTCCTCCTAACGAACTTAATAGCATGACTGGCTTTGCTCCGAAATCTAAAGTAATATATATACATTTTGATTTGATTTTTGACTCTCGGAGGAGTTTATGGAATGCTTATATACCCGCGGGCACAGAAATACTGGATAGGCATGATTTTATGCATCCTCCTATAATCGATAAGCTACTCTCATCTCTTTCCGGGCGTCTGGATTTATACGATAAATCAGAGATAAAGAGACTTATGACAAAAATATGTTATTTGCATGATTGGTATCCTGATGGCAAAGGACTTTTAGAATTATCCGGTTTAATGTTGCAATTAATAAGCCATATTATTGATAATCTTGAGATTGAAAAACCATTTAAAGGTTTAAGGAAAAAGAATCTTGATAAAAGCCGAAATAAAATAGTAGATAACTGCTCAGAGATATTTGATATAAAAAGTTTTGCTAAAGATTTTGGTTGCAGTGCTTCGCATTTTAGAAAAATATATAAGGAATATTACAAAGAATCTCCCCAGCGAACTCATATCAATGCAAAAATAAAATATGCATGTAGGCTACTTTCTTACACAGACAAATATATTGGCGAAATAGCCGATGAATTGGGTTATTCAAAAAATCAGAATTTTACGAGAGTATTCAAAACTGAAACAGGTCTCTCTCCCCGTCAATTCAGGGAAAATGTTTTCAAACACGATTGAAGTGATCTATAGAATTTTTATATTACAGTTCTTTTATTTTTACTCTGATGCGTACAAACATGTTCAATTTATTAGATATCTTTTTCAGTTGCATTTTTATTTATAAAAGGTAAAGTAAGGAGAAAGGAGCAAATCGGCTTAGATGAATACTCTTTTGCTATATAAAAAATAAGTTTTACAGTTATTTTTCTAAAAATTGCATTTAAAAAGTCCATTAAAAAGGAATTTACAAATGAAACAAACAAAAACTTTTCAAATATTTACTAATATTCTTTATAGAATCTTAACCGTATGGAATATTTTTACAACGATTGAATATCAATCTGATCAAAAAAGACCATTGAAAGAATGTTTACTTTTTTTTCCAATTGTAGGTGCTCTTTTAGGGGGCTTGATTCTGGCATTTATAGTTGCAACTATAAACCTTTCAGGAGTTCCCGCAGCCACAATTTTAACCGCAATTCTACTGCCGTGTTTTCTCTTTTATATAAATTCGGGAAGGCAGATAAAAAGCTTGCTAAGTCTTGCTGAACCAGTTTTTTTTGAATATTTTAATAAAAAGAATGAAACAGAAAAATTTACTCTTTATTGTACGGTAACTTTTATGGTTCTACTTCTTATCTTTAAGTTACTCGCCGTAGGTGTCTTTGTATTTTCTGCAAAACTAAACTGGCTGTTTCTGCTTCCCATTGTAACAACAACTGCTTTTGCTGAATTACTTATTTTATTCGGTGCGATTGAAGAAGCTTCTCTTAAGAACAAAAGATATCTACACTGGATTATTGCTTTTATTTTTGCAGGGTGGGTTTTGGCTCTTCCCGGAGTAATAACTGTGGTAGTGGTATGGTTTGTTTTAAATAGAACATTTTATTTTCTCAAAAATAAATATGGTAATCTTTCAGAAAATATGATTTATGCTATGTGTGAACTGATAGAATTAGCAGTTCTTTTAGCGGGAATCTTTTTATTGCAAAAAATTTAAAAACGTCTAAAAATATTTAAAAAAAAAAGGCTAAAATTATGCTCGAACTTAGAAAAATTGATATTACTGAACAGCAGATAGAAACACTTCTAATTCTTGTGACAGAAGATGATGTAAATCTTTACTCTGATAATATCCTGAATAAACTCGCAAAAGAGGCAAAGGGATACAATGAATTTAATGGAGAAAAAAATGAAGAATTAATCCTCTATCCAAAAGATAATATCAAACGTCTCTTTTTTGTAGGTATAGGAAAAATGTCGGATTTGAAGACAGAAGATTTTCGTAATATCTTGGGACAGACGGTCGGAAAAATGAAGAAAATTCGTCTTTCCAATCTAACTGTAGCAATTCCAGATACAAATATATCGGAGATAGTGCGTGAAATGTATATAGATGCAATGATGGAAGGCGCATTCCTTGCTAACTATTCTTTTGATAAATATAAAAACGAAGTAAAAATAAAATCCCTCCAAAAAATTATATTTATTGGATCACAGAAGATTGCAGAAAAATATAGAAAACTTCCTAAACAGATAGAACATATTTGCAGTGCTGTATGTAAAGCTCGTGACTGGGTATCTATCCCATCAAATGAAAAAACTCCTGAACTATTTTCAAAAATGATAATTAAAGAAGCCGAAGAGACGGATATAAGAATAACTCTTATGGAAGAAAAAGAGCTACGCTCCAAAGGATTTGGAGCTTTACTCGCTGTAGGGCAGGGAAGTTCAAATAGTTCTTGCCTAATGATTATGCACTATAAACCAAAA
>JAYEIY010000044.1:0-16233 GCA_034660375.1 Verrucomicrobiota bacterium | reverse complement strand
CTCGTATTTATATGACTTCGCCTTCTGTAGAATTTCAAACGCCGTACTTTCTGCAATAGGTTTTTTACGCATTTTGTACGCTTCAGCCTTAAGAATCTTTGTTTCCTTTTCTTCTTGAGCAGCAATAACTTTTTCAAAAGCATCTCCTACATCAGTTGGAGGATGCGTTGACTGAAGAGCGACAAAGGTAATTTTAATTCCTAAATCATATATATTCACTTTTGCCTGAATAGCTCTGCGTATTTCTTCAGAGGCCTCTCTCCTCTCAGATGCAAGAAATTCAAAGAAATCAACCCCGGCAAGATAAGAAATGGTTTTATTTGTAGAAATCTCTTTCAGTAAATCAACAGAATCTTCATATTTATAGAGAAAACTATATAGATCATTCACACAGAAAAAAACAGAAATATTAACGGTAATGAATGAAACGGGAACAGCATCATAATTCTTTATCCGATTCGCTGCAGAGACTTTATTTGCAACAGCAAAATTAGTTTCTTCTTCATAGTGAGTTTTAGTCCAGAGAATAACCTGCTCCGCTTTATCCAATTCCTTTTTCTTCCCATTTTCTTCTTTTTCTTTGTAACCAATGGATATTTTCTGTATTTTTTTAATTTTATATTTTCTTATCTGCGCAAATGGCCATGGAAGCTTCATGTAAAGCCCAGGTTCAAGTGTATCTCGGGAAACAACTTTACCCAACCGCTCCCTTATCCCCCCCTCATCAGTATCAATAAACACAAAACATGTCATTAAATATAGAAAAAAGAGCTGAAGAATTATCAATGGTAAAATAATCCCTTCGCAAAACCTATAAAACCACGTATCCGAAGCTTTAAATCCAAACTGATAATCAAGAGAAGCCGCAATATTTTTTGCTATTCCTCCCGGTTCGGTAAAGATTGTGAGCAGTCTGCTTTCATAGACAGGACGTTCGTCTTTATAAGATGATTTAGGTCTATAAAAATCAACAATTACGTTAAGAATCTGTTCAATCCCAAGCACTAAAAGAAGAAACAATAACATTCTCGCAAGAGTATAATCAAGAGACGTATAATGAAATTGTTCAAAAACCAATGCAATACAAGCAAGGAGATATATACCTGATGAGAAAAGTAACCAGGCTGCTCCAGGACGGAACCAACGCCTAGCAGTATTTTCTCTTGAGTAACCAGAAAAATAACTTCCTCCAAGTAAAGCCATAAAGAAAAGTGGCAGACAACATGCTGCTGCTTTCAAGGGTTGCTCGCTCGCAACTTGCTCCAGACGAACAGACCAGTTTTGCCATATAATGAAAGAACCCCCTAAAAGTAAAAGACCTAACAAAACAGAAAAAATAGGTAGAAAATATTTTTTAAAACTTTTTATCGTCTGTTTTAGGTCATCAAGTGGACTGCTGGAGCTATCAAAAAGTTCATTCGAATCATCTTTCAATATTTTTGCACAGTCTTCCTCTTTTTTCTTTTTTGACTGAAGAGAAGAATGTATTGAAGTAACTAGAAAAGATAAAGATGCGGCAGAGGAAGCAAGAGATGCAATAAAAAGAATATCACTTTCCGCCAGCATAGAGATTACTAACCCTGGTAAAGCCAACGCAAACAAGGAAAAAACAAATGCGTAAATAGCTTTAAATGACTTTTTTTTATTCATATAAAATCCTAAGTAGACATTACATAAAAAACTTTTTCATTTCGTTCAAAGCCTTTTTATACGCTGTCTGTTTGCAGCTATTTGTTGAGAAAATAACACCTGAAATAATTCTTAATGAGTTCGTGTTCATTTCAAATAAAATTTAAAATCTACGATTTTGGAACTAGAGAACCTGTATTAAAAGGTTTTGGTTCTTTGAAAACCTTTTCGTAGAGGATCTAAGTGAAATGATATGGCTACCCCGCCTGGACTTGAACCAGGAATGTCAGCACCAAAAACTGAAGTGTTACCATTACACCACGGAGTAAGCAAAATTGAATGACATTTGCAAATGATCAATAGAACAAAAGAATGACTTCGGTGAGTACAATAACGGGAATATTTGATATTTCGAATGGTTTTTACTTTTTTTTTTACATTCCCCAGATTTTTATTTCAGTTTGATTATATTTTTGATTTTCAGTATATATTTTTTCACTCCAATTTATATCTTTTCTTCTATCAAAAATAATCAAGTGTGATTCTGTTGCGTTGCAGAAATCTGCGTACTCCGCAGTTTGCTTCAGTCCAGCTTCTTTTATTTTTTTTATTCCAGTTTTTTCGGTTCTTATTTTTAACTCAAAGATAATGCGTTGATCATAGTTTGGTCCTTTCCAGTTAAGATAAAGATCAACTCTTCCATTCCCGAGAGCATATTCTCTCTCAATTGAACCGTGCCCATTGGCTACACGCTGAAGAAAACCCTGAAAAACAAGGTGCGGTGCAGCCTCAAGATACCCAGATAAATCATCTTTCCATATATCACTGTTTTCACGCCAAAACTGAACAAACATAGTCAATAGATTTTCAGTATTGATAGATTCATCATTATTTATCCATTTAGGATTTTTGTACTTTGATAAAAATAGATCCTGTAAGGGATTTGTCAGTTCTCGAGGCAATACTTCTTGGTATATTCTATTAGAAATAACATAGCCTTCCTTTGTCTTCTTTATTAAACCTAAATCAAAACAGTATGTTTTGTCTTCGTTACTGATTTGTTTATCAGCGCCCAGAATCATAGGTTCAATAACTCTTCGAACTCGTTCTTCCGTCAATTTATCTGCCAATTGATCAAGGTGTGTCTGTCGGGATAGAATAAGATTTTCTTTTGCCTTTTCAAAAACATCAGGAGTAACAACAATTGAACGATCACGGTTTTCTTTTATCTCAAAACAGGCTTCATAAGCGAGAGCATTTACCAACCATGGTTGCCCTCCTGTATAATACCAAGCTAAATCAAAGACTGCATCATCAAATTTCTGTCCAGTTTCAGTTGTATGTTTTAAATAAAGTTCTTTTATTTCTTCTTGATTAAAGTTGCCAAGCCTTAAAGATTTAGATTTAATATTAAAACAACTACCCCCAGTAATAATCTCACCATCTGATCTATGTATTTTATAGTCCTTTATATCAACTACACCACACAAAATAATACTTTGAGGAAAATTTCCAGGACGTTTTTTGTAACCCGTCCTGAGTTGTCTAAGAACAGAAACTAATGTATCCCCGATCAAGGAATCTATCTCATCAATAAAAAGAATCAAAGGTCTATCAAGCTTTTTCGATAAAAATTCAAGAGCCGCGATCAAACCATTTTCAGGACCAACATCTTCAAGTATTCCAAGTAAACTCTTTCTTATAGAAAAGTCGTCTAATACATCTGATGCTTCTGAACCAAGTTCTGCTAAAATTGCCCTTATCCCCCTGTAAACATCATTGCGAGCTGTCTGTGCACACTCAACATTTACATAAACCGAAATATAATCGCCTTCCTTATTTAATTTTTCCTGCAAAGCCAGCAAAGAAGATGTCTTTCCCGTCTGTCGCGGAGCATGAAGGATAAAATATTTTTCTTGCTCAATCAGTGAAAGAATTTCATCCAGATCCCAACGATGAATAGGATCTAATTTGTAGTGTATTTCCTTATTTACCGGACCAGCTGTATTAAAAAACTTCATGTTACTTTACCTTAGTAATAATATTCGAGACATTTAAACAGTATAGGAAAAATCTTGAACAAAGCGAAAAAAGTTTTTCGTGCAATGTCTATTTAAGAAAATATCCACGAGAATAAAGGGGATTAAATAAGGAAAATTGCGGAGTCCGCAAGTGCGGACTCCGCAGTGAGGATTAATCGTCAGAGGATGTACCAATATTTGTTCTCATTTTTGTATCAGACTTAATATTTTCCATTTTATAGTAATCCATTATGCCCAGATTACCTTCACGCAGTGCTGATGCCATTGCGAGAGGAACATCCGACTGTGCTTCAACAAGCTTGGCTTTCATTTCCTGCGTTTTTGCTTTCATTTCCTGTTCATTGGCGACAGCGAATGCTCTGCGTTCTTCTGCTTTTGCCTGTGCGACGCGTTTGTCAGCCTCTGCCTGATCAGCCTGCAAGCGTGCTCCGATATTATCACCAACATCTACATCAGCTATGTCAATGGACAAGATTTCGTATGCAGTTCCTGCGTCCAAACCTCTTTTTAAAACATTTTTGGTAATTATATCGGGATTTTCCAGAACAGCCTTATGCGATAGAGAAGATCCAATAGAAGAAACTATTGATTCTCCGACTCGTGCGATAATGGTTTCCTGTGTGGCACCACCGACAAGTCTGTCCAGATTTGCACGTACAGTAATTCTCGCAGTAGCTTTTAGCTGGATACCATCTTTTGCAACTGCATCAATTGTCATTTTCCCTCCCTGTTGCGGAAGAGGAACCTGAATAACTTTCGGATTAACACTTGTTCTCACAGCCTCAAATACATCACGTCCAGCAAGATCTATCGCAACAGCTCGCTTAAAAGTCAAAGGAATATCTCCCTTATCGGCAGCGATAAGTGCATTTACAACTGAAAGAACATCTCCTCCCGCCAGATAATGTGATTCAATTTCATCTGTTGTTATATCCAACCCAGACTTTTTTAACCTTATTAATGCCTCTATAACCAAAGTGGGAGGGATCTTACGCAATTTCATTCCTACCAGATTAAATAATGTAACTCTTGCTCCCGATGCGAATGCACGAATATAGACGCCAAGAAAATAGAAAAAGACAAACATGGGGACAATGACTGCAAGAGCGATAAGAATGTAGATAAATGGCATAGTAATTCCTTTTTTTAATTGATATTATTTTTTGCAAACTGCAATTATGTTCTTACTATTTAATCATATTTCCTTTTTTCAATAGCAATAGTACTTTTTTTCTATTTTATGCAATCATTATGTTTTATATTGTCTAGCTAAATAATCATGCTATATTATACTTCCATATAAAAATATGTATGAAGCTCTGCATCACAAATTCAAAGTGCGAGCAAGCTCGCACGTTCCAAAAAAATCAAAAACACAGGATTTACTATGCTTATTTTACAAACAATAATTGCTGTTATTCTTGTTGTTATGTTTATGATTCTTACTTTTACTCTTATACGTACGGCCGCAAATTTCTATATTCTCCTTGTCGGACTTTTAAGTTCTGCATGGATGGGATACTCTGTTTACTCCGGAGAATTTTCATCCTGGCTTGAAATAATACCCAATGGGATTGTTGCAGGGGTTATTGCCGGTGTCTTATGTGCCCCCGTTCTTCCATTTTCAAAATTCCTCAAAAACAAATAAAATGAAATTTTCGACAGAAATATTTTTAGCGTTAAGGTATTTGAAACCCAAAAGAAATTTTATATCGGTTTTGACGATACTTTCTGTTCTAGGTCCTATTCTGGGAGTGGCAGTTCTTCTAATTGTAATTGCGATTATGACAGGATTCGACAGGGATATTAAGGAACGTATTTTATCTATGCAATCTCATATAATACTTACTAAACCGCATAATATTATTGAGAATCCTCTACCTATAATAGATAAATTAAAGACTTTCCCGGGTATTTCAGCCGCACCTATGGCTGAAGGTCCTGTTTTAATTCAGTCTTCTCGTCAAATTGCAGTTGCAATTTTAAAAGGTATTATTCCACAACAGGAACAAAATGTAAGCGGACTAAAGAAGAACATGGTTCTAGGGGAATACAACATAAGTGAAGGGGAAGCACTTATCGGCTCAGATATGGCATCGGCATATAATCTGTCAATAGGAGATAAAATTCTTATTCATTCTCTCACAAAAATACAACAGAGGATTCACATTGACAATGATGGGAGTATATCCAAACTGGATAATGAGGTCAGTCTTCCTGAAGAAATGGTAATCAAAGGCATCTTTTCAATGGGTATGTATGAATATGACTCCGGAATTGTGTTTGCATATCTTGATCAGGCTGACAGCCTCTTTGATATGGAATGGGGCGAAGCAACATCTGTAAAAATAAAAACCGAAACTCCATTTATTCTTAAACCTACAGTTGACTTCATAAAAAAAAGATTCCCGGGATATAACATTCAGACATGGCAGCAGGCAAACAAACAACTTTTCGGAGCTCTTGCAGTAGAAAAAAAACTTATGTTTTTTCTGTTATTTTTTATTGTCATTGTTGCTGCATTCGGGATTGCCGGAACACTTATTACTTTAGCTGTACAGAAGACTCGGGAAATAGGGGTTCTTAAAGCTGTCGGTGCTACCCGCGGAGTAATAATGCGAATTTTTATTCTTCAAGGTTTTATTATTGGAGTAGTAGGCACTATCCTCGGCGCAATTCTAGGAATATTGGTAATAGAAAACCGTACATTTATTACTGATAAAATCCTGGCAAATATAATGGGCGTAGAAATATTCCCCAAAGAACTCTATCATTTAAACAAAATTCCTGCAGAAATTATGCCTGCTGATCTTACAGTTATTGTATTTATTGCAATAATTCTGTGCGTAGCCGCATCTCTTGTACCGGCTATGTTCGCAGCATTCCAATCTCCAGCAGAATCTCTAAAAACAGAACATTAGGAATTGCAAAATTGCTTTTCCCAATTAAGCAATTAACCAATTAACCAATTAACCAATTAACCAATTAACCAATTAAACTATGTTTGATACACATTTACACATTTATAAAGAGGATGATTTCGAAAAGATCTATAATGATGCAACAGCACATGGTGTTCGTGCAATGTTGCTGGTAGGGACTGACTATGAAGATTCTGCATTTTTATCTGAATTATGCAAACCCTACAAAAATGTTTATTCTTCAGTAGGTGTTCACCCTCACGAGGCAGATAAGTATGTCAATGCAGATCTGAATAATTTCAAAAAACTGGTAGAAGAAAATGATAAAATAAAAGCTATCGGAGAAGTCGGCTTAGACTTTTACTACAGTCATTCTAACGAAGAAAATCAGATTCTTATTTTTAAAAAATTTATTAATATTGCCAATTCGCTTTCACTTCCTGTAATAGTTCACTGTAGAGATGCATACGAAGCACTCTGGAAAATTCTAAACGAAAAACCGCCGGAAAAATTCTTAATACACTCTTTTACGGGAACCACTGAATGGGCTGAAAAATATATATCTATGGGAGCATATTTTTCTTTCAACGGAATAATGACATTTAAGAAAGCTCAGAATGTCCGAGATGTTTTTTCTGTAATACCTGAAGATAAATTCTTTGCAGAAACAGATTCTCCATATCTGGCACCAACCCCATTTAGAGGGAAAAAGAATAACCCCTCTTACATAGCAAAAATTATAGAATGTATCGCCACAGAACGAAATTGGAGTATGGGAAAAACTATCGATATAACAACCTCAAATGCAAAATCATTTTTTGATGTTACAATACAATAGGAATCTCAATTCCTGATTTAGATTTGTCATTCTTTCAATATTACTAACTTTTTCTTAAGATTCCTCTCACCCCATTAATGAGAATTATGCATAGGCATCGCCTCAACGAAAATGGGTTTATTCTCGTCATAATTGAGACGACGCCTGTGCATAATACGTATTTTTCTCTGGACTCTCAGCCAAATGATTAATGAAATGATTCAAGATACGCAACCTATCACAAGAGGAATTGAACTCATATTTAAAGTGAAAAGGAAATTAGGTTAATACCTATGGAACAAATCCCGTAACCATTAACAAGTACTCCGTCATCAGCAATGAAACGCACACAGTCCTTCATCAATTAGTGATCCATAATTAAAACTCCAATTAAATATCCTTTCTCGGCGTGTAGCTAGTGTGGAGCAATTCATGCGCCTTGTGACTCCCCGGCTCGTCTAGAAACTCGTCGTATAGTTTTACAATATCAGGATTCTGATGTGATTTGCGTATTTTCTTGTCCATATCAATTTGGTAGATTGCCTTTTTCCGTTTTTCCAACGTGTCATCGGAGTCCCCCACATATGGCTGACCTCCACCATTTAGACAACCACCAGGACAAGCCATAATCTCTATGATGTGATAAGTGGCTTCGCCTTTTTGAATTTTCTCGAGAACTTTTCTAGCATTACCTAATCCGGATGTGATCGCCGCTTTCAACTCGGTGCCAGCGACATTAACCGTCGCCTCTTTCACTCCTTCGAGTCCGCGCACAGCTTTGAAGTCGATATCCTCGAGATCCTCTCCAGAAAGCCAATCGGCAGCAGTTCTCAAAGCCGCTTCAATAACTCCTCCAGAAGCTCCGAAAATAATTCCGGCGCCCGTAGATTCCCCCAAAGGACTGTCGTAATCAGAATCCTCAAGCGATTCGAAAATAATTCCGGCTTCTTTCAGCATATCGGCAAGTTCGCGGGTGGAGATTACTATATCCACATCCCGAACTCCATTGTCGCTGAATTCCTCGCGCGCCGCCTCATACTTTTTAGCAAGACACGGCATAATCGATACTACCGTGATGTCTTCCGCCTT
The DNA here is from genome assembly GCA_034660375.1 of Verrucomicrobiota bacterium. Classification (GTDB taxonomy): domain Bacteria; phylum Verrucomicrobiota; class Lentisphaeria; order UBA2565; family JAYEIY01; genus JAYEIY01. The sequence goes on along the minus strand of JAYEIY010000044.1, from coordinate 7,735 downwards.
TTTGCCCAGCTTTTCGGCGTAATAGCTTTTAGCTATGGCTCCGAACATCTGTTGAGGTGATTTAGCGGTAGACGGCATATACATGAGTTCCGGAAACTGATGCTCAAAAAACTTGACCCAGGCTGGGCAACACGATGTCAGAATAGGGAGATTCTTATTGTCTTTCAATCGTTTTACAAACTCAGTGGTCTCTTCCATGATTGTGAGGTCGGCCGCGAAGTCGGTGTCGAACACCGCGTCAAATCCGAGCATCCGCAGGGCTGTAACCAATTTTCCAGTTCCGACGGCGCCAGGTTCCATACCGAAACATTCTCCGATAGCCACCCGCACCGCTGGTGCGGTTTGAACCACTACAGTTTTAGAAGAATCGTTCAGAGCCTGCCAAACAGGATATTTATAGCTCACCGCCGTAAGTGCGCCAACTGGGCATGTGGAAACACATTGTCCGCAGAAAGTGCATTTCGTCTCATGGAGAGGAAGCATTGCGCATGGACCAACAACAGCCTCGAAACCACGCCCTACGGCGGAGAGAACTCCAACCGTCTGCACTTCGTTGCACGCCACTTCGCAACGTCTGCACATTATACACTTATTCAAATCCCTAACGATCGACTTGTTAGCCAAATCAATGGGATAGATTGATTGCTCTCCAGTATATAAAAGGTGGTGCAGATCGAATTCAGACGCCAAATCCTGCAACTGACAGTTTCCGTTTTTCTCGCATGTCAGACACTCTTTCGGATGGTCGGACAACAGTAGATCAAGCATCGTGCGACGAGCGTTTATGGCGCGGAGCGAGTTGGTTTTTACGACCATCCCCTCCATAACCGGCGTGCAGCACGCTGGGGCAAGGTTTCTTCTTCCTTCCACCTCAACCACACAAATTCTGCAAGAGCCTGTTTTGTGCTCTATGTTCAGACAGTCGATAGCGACATGACATAGCGTCGGTATTTTTATCTCCAATTTGGCGGCGGCTTCAAGGATTGTAGTTTCCTCAGGCACCTCCAGCTTGGTGCTGTTTATCGTTAGGGTAAGCATCTCTATATTTCTCCTAGGTATTGTTTAATGTCTGTCTATCGCGTGGAACTTGCAGCTTTGATAGCAGAGTCCGCACTTAATACATTTGTCTTGATCTATCACGTGTGGCTGCTTGGCGGAACCGCTTATGCAATCAACCGGACATTGCCTCGCGCACATCGTACAACCAACACAATTTTCATTGATTGTGAATGAAATGAGATTTTTACAAACCCCAGACGGACATTTCTTATCATTGATATGCGCCAGATACTCGTCCTCGAAATTGGCGATGGTCGAAAGTACGGGATTCGGAGATGTCTGCCCCAAACCACATAACGCGGTGTCTTTTATGGTAACCGCAAGTGCTTTCAATTTGTCAAAGGTATTCATATCCGCTACTCCATCGCAAATCTTGGTCAGCATCTCGTGCAATCTTTTATTTCCGATTCTGCAGGGCGTGCATTTACCGCAAGACTCGTCAACCGTAAAATCCAAGAAGAATTTCGCGATATTGACCATGCAGTCGTCCTCGTCCATAACAATCATTCCCCCGGATCCCATCATCGATCCTAATTCTATAAGTGTCTCGTATTCGATTGGAGTGTCGAGATTCTCGGCTTTTATGCAACCCCCAGATGGACCCCCGGTCTGGACAGCCTTGAATTCTTTGCCACCTCTTATGCCTCCACCCAATTCGAAAATTATATCTTTCATCGAAGTTCCCATGGGAACTTCCACCAGACCTACTTTATCAACTTTTCCCGCCAGTGCGAATACTTTCGTGCCTGGAGTTCTTTCCGTGCCAATTCCGCGGAACCAGTCGGCTCCTTTCCTGATAATCGCCGGCATGTTGGCGTATGTCTCGACATTGTTAACAATGGTCGGCTTACCCCACAATCCCGATACGGCGGGAAACGGTGGTTTGAATGTCGGCTCGCCTCGCTTTCCCTCTATGGAATGTATCAAAGCGGTCTCCTCGCCACATACAAAGGCTCCGGCACCAAATTTCAACTCAATATCAAAATCAAATCCGCTACCCAATATGTTTTTGCCGAGAAGTCCAAGGGTGCGAGCTTGATCTATCGCCAACTCCAAGCGTTTTATCGCCAAAGGGTATTCAGCGCGGATGTAGACTATACCGTGGTTGGCGCCGACAGCATAGCCAGCAATGGTCATCGCCTCGAGCACGGAGTGTGGATCGCCCTCTAAAACGGCACGGTCCATAAATGCTCCTGGGTCGCCTTCGTCGGCGTTGCATATCATATATTTCACTTCACTCTTTTGCGCAGCAGCGAAACTCCACTTCTTTCCAGTCGGGAAACCGCCTCCTCCGCGTCCTCGAAGTCCAGAAGCAGTAATCACATCTATCACTTCTTCCGCTTCCATTCCGGTAAGTGCGGTAGCCATCGCCTCATAACCTTTTCTGGCGATGTAGTCGTCTATTTTCTCCGGATTAACCTTACCTGTGTTACGCAATACTATTTTGGCTTGTAAAGAGTCGAATTCATCTTTCTCATCCTCGGGATAATACCAGCTTTTTTCAATGGTGTTGATCCCAGCTATTGGCTTGGGAGCCTTTCTGGCGATAATGTGCTCAACGGATTCGGGATTGACGTTGCCGTAGAGCATGGTATCTCCCGTGACGGTGTCGATCACCCTTATAGTGGGTTCACTATGACAAAGTCCCATGCAGCCTGTCTCAACTATCTCGAAATCGTCGCCCACTCCTTTATTGGCGATCTCTTCTTTGAATTTCTCCAACACGGGCGTCGTGCCGGCGGCTATACCACAAGTCCCCATCGAGACCTGAATCACTATGGGCGGTTTAGACCTGCCATTCAGATCGGTCGCGAGTTCCGCCAATTTTTTTTGATTGTCAATCATTATAAATAATCATCCTAAGTTATGTGATATGAGAAATCGGAGACTTTCTCTCAACTCCGAACTACATATCGCTGAAATAATGCAATGAGAAAATAAGCAAGAGCTTATTCGCATTCGTGTATGATGTCGGGAACCATTTGGTTGTTGACGTTCCCATACACCTTGTCGTTGACCATTACCACCGGCGCCAAACTGCACGCTCCAACGCAACGCAGCCCGCCAAGCGAGAATTTGCCGTCATTGGTCGTTTCTCCCTCCTCTATGTTCAAATAGCGCTTGAATTCATCTAAAATATTACCCGCACCTTTGACGAAACACGCCGTCCCAGTGCAAATATTAATCCTGTAGCGCCCCACAGGTTTATCGGTGAAAAACGAGTAAAAACTGATCACTCCGTAAACCTCTGAAAGATGCAGACCAAGCTTGTCGGCGACAAACAACTGAATTTCGATGGGCAGATAAGTAAAAATCTCCTGCGCCTTGTGGAGCGTCTGTATCAAGTAGCCTAGATTCATTTCGCGGTCGTCGCCAAGTGGAAGAGTACTTATATATTCCTCCAACAAAGCCCTTTTCTCGGGAAATTGCTCAAGTAAATTGAGCTGCTTCTGTTTCTGTTCACAAGATTCACATGTCATATCTTTTTTTCTCCTGAAATTAACAAATCACTTAGCCTTAAACCATACGGAAAGCACGAAAAAGACCAATTCACTCACTTTTGTAAAATAAATAACAATAAAACGAAATTCTCTAAAAAAATACCTCGCAAAAATGCTGGGATTAGAATATATTGCGTTATCAAATATTATCAAAGAGATAAATCACATTTTTTCGCATTTTTTCTAAATCGCTCGCTTGCACGACTTGGCGTACAGAATATATCCCCCGTAGCCTCAAAATTTTTTTAAAAATATTCTCGAACATTCCTTAATATTAGGGAATCTTTGGATTTATTAACCTGAAGCCTCAACTCGAACAAGGTGGAAATCTTGTATAAAAAAAAATTATTATGCAAACATTTTTGTTCAAATTAAAAGCTGTGCAAAGTACAGCAGTCCAAAGCACTTCGTGCAAAAAGAACAACAAACTTTGTATTTACGATAAAACTTTTGGATTGCGGGCTTTACCTCGCTTTCACTTTTATGTAAACATTATATAACAAACGTTTTGACACAAAAAAATACGGATATTACTGCTAACGAACTAAACACTAACATCTGTTTCCTTTGGATATATTTCCCGTTTTCTAATCTTATGAGGCGAGGATTTTTTTATTGGTGATCTCTCCAGCTTTTGTCAAACCTATTTTTGTTAAAATAGGACCTACGATTTCAAAGAAAATGCATGTTGCTGTTACTGTTGTTATGGCGACAGTTCCTATCATATCTCCAGTATGTATTTGAACACTATTTACAATTTCAACAACTCTACCCAATCCCTGAAATTCTTGTTTAACAATAAGAGCTAATCCAATGGCAACACCGGCTTGAGAAAGAATTCCCATCCCAATATATTTTTTTATCTTTGGCTCTACTTTGCCTATCGTAGCACCAAGTGAAGCACCTCCTACTAAACCTGCCGTACGACACAATATGTATACAATACCGATCATCCCCAGAGAAGGCAATGCAGAAATATGCAAATTTGCTCCTGCCAAAGCAAAGAAAAGGATAAAGAAAAGTGGCATTACACTGCTTAGAATGTCGCCTATTTTATGTACTAATTCCCGTGGCTGAGTATTTACAATTATTAGACCTATTATCATATTTGTGAGTATTAGCGACATGTGAAAGATTGTACATAGACCATTTGCGAATAAAATAAATCCGACAGTAAGAATTAAAAGTTCTTCTTTATTGTTTATTTTTCGGATTAATAATATAAGTAAAACAGCGATTGCAGAGCCGATAGCAAAGCTTAATATTATTTCCTGCAGTGGTTCCAACATTGCATGGATGAGATGAAAATCATTAGCACTTGTTTGATTAACAAGTAGCATCCGAACTATTGCGGCAACAAAACCAAAAATAATGATTGCTAAACCATCATCAAATCCGACTACAGCATATAAGGCCTTTGTTAAACTGCCTTTTGCTTTGTATTCTTTTATAATTGCAACTGTTCCAGCTGGTGCACTTGCTGGAGCAAACGATCCGAAAATCAGGGATAAAGGAACATCTTTTGTCAGAATATATAATCCGACTGTTGTGATAATGAATGCAGCAAAAGATTCTATAAAAATAATAGAAACAATTCCCATGCCTTGCCGTTTTAATGAGATCAAACTTAATTCCAAACCGATAGACAATGCAACAAAACCGAGTGCAACTTCAGTAATAAAAGAAAGATTGTGCTGAACCTCATGACTGATTAGATTTACGAATGAAGGTCCAAGAATAAGTCCTATGAGCATGTATCCTATAATTGAAGGCAAACGAATAAGATTGGTGGTTTTTCCTGAATAAAAACCAACAATAATGGCAAAACCTACTATTAAAAGTATTGGCAAATGAAAGCTTGAAAACCATGCTTGAAATATTGTAATATGTGAATTCATTTTTTTTCCTTGAAAAAAAGTTAGTTATTAAGAGAACCAGATGCAATCATCAATTCCTGAATTGTAATTGTAATACCTGAATTCTGCTCCAAATCTTCAGCGATCAAATCTATGCTTCTAAGCAGTTCATTTGCCAAATCTTTGCTGATTGTTCCTGTTGCAATACGATGAAAACCTTTGTCCTCAGAATTCCAGAAAGAAGAGAAAACTGGTAGACCATATAAATAGGTCCCTATATCTTTTGCTTCAATAATTGAAACATCTTCAGCAAGGGAACTCAAAAGCTCAAGTATGTCATCAAATTTATTTTCATTTTGTATTACAATATTAAAAATACATTTATTCTTTATATCTTTTGGTTTTAAGTTATCTGGAACATGCTTTAAAAAAGCTTCTCTAAGTTCAATAGTACTACCTGCTTGTAATATTTCTTTTCTGACTTTATCAATGGAGTATAATCTGGAAATAGTAGAAAGAATGCGTACATGTGTATTCCTGTCACCTTCAGGAGCAATAATAAAAAACAGTGCTTTGGTCTTTTCTCCGTCTAAGGCAACAAAATCAATCCCCTCAGGAATGCAGAGAATTCCAACAACAAATTCAGAAATATCCTTGAGACGACAATGGGGAATTGCAAGACCCTTCTCAAAACCAGTAGAACCAATTTCTTCTCTGTCAGAAAGTGCCTTAAATAATACATCTTCGGATACCTGATCAAGAACCTTGGATTTTTTTGCAAGTTTTGCTATTTCACGTAAAATATCACTCTTGTTTTTTGCATTACTCCCAATCTTAATGCATTTCTCTGTTAAACTTTCGATAATATCCATAATAAAACCTTGTTTTGAATTGTTTTAAACCCTAAAAACCTTAAAATAAGTCCTCTTCTATCCTTTTCAATGGACATTAGAGGACATTCTGCAAAAAAAAAGATGGTATTCTTGTCTAATCGTATTATATTAAGATTATATTTCTTTAAATAGACCCTGTACGAAAAGTTTTTTAAAAATCAAAACATTTTTGTTAAAATTAAAAGCTGTGCAAAGCACAGCAATCCAAAGCACTTCGTGCAAAAAGAACAACAAACTTTGTATTTACGATAAAACTTTTGGATTGCGGACTTTGCCTCGCTTTCACTTTTATCTAAACATTATATAATAAACGTTTTACCATAAAAAATACAAATATTACTGCTAACGAACTAAACACTGACACCTGACCTACCCTTTTTCGAACAGAGTCTAAATATTATAAAATAAAGTTGCAAGTTTTCGAGAATATTATTTTAACACAAATGAGTGGGAAAAAGAATGGATTTAAAGGTAAAAGATATAGCTGAATTATTGCAGGTTTCAGAAAAGACTATATACCGCTGGATTAATAAAAATAAAATTCCTTATTATAAAATTAATCATCAATATAGATTTAAGACAGATGATATTAATAAATGGTCAGTTAGGAATAAATATGATTTAGATAGATCAACAAACGAAGAAGAGGACTTTTCAGAGCCTGTTTTGATTTCAAAATTTCTTAAAAATGGTGGAATATTCTATAATATAGAAGGAGAAAATCTTTCAGATGTCTTACTTAATTCTGTGGAATTATTAAATTTACCGGTCTCTCTGGATAAAAAATTCTTTTTATCTAAATTGGAAGTGAGAGAAAGTATGACATCAACTGCGGTTGGTCGAGGAATTGCATTCCCTCATCCACGGAATCCTCTTATTAGAGATATTAAAGAGGAAGCATTATTTCTCTGCTTTTTACACAAACCGATAGAGTTTAATGCATTGGATAAAATTCCAGTTTCTGTTTTATTTATTCTTTTAAGTTTCAATCAGACGAGACATCTTCGGTTAATGTCTAAGCTTTCTTATTTATGTCGTCAGAAAGACTTTACAACTCTCATAAAAAAACAACCCTTAAGAGAAGATCTTTTCAGTCTTATTGAAAGGTTTGAACAAGTTACTTTATCAGGCTTAATATAATAATAGCGTAATTTTTTAAGTTCGGAAAATTCGGGGTCAGAGCTTTGGTTCTTCACGAAAATGCGTCTACCTCAAAGTCTAAAAAATGGAATACATCAGAACCTGCTGTTTATGATAATCATCTTTTCTCTCAAAAAAGGATTTTTTGAAGTTAAAAGCCTTAAATTGATTTGCTCCGCTAGGAAAAATCAATAGAAGATCAGAACTCCAAGTTATCGAGCAACTCAGATTCCCTTTTTTATCCACGATAGGGAATCTGAGTTGCGAGTATGTTTTGTTTTGAGCA
>JAYEIY010000043.1:0-16246 GCA_034660375.1 Verrucomicrobiota bacterium | reverse complement strand
GGCGAAGAGACTTTTCAAAAACAACAATCTGCCTGTAATCTCTAAAATCTTTTTTTTCGAGCATTCTTTTGAGCCGTTTAATTGTGTCAATAAAGTGTAAAAGCCCAAACAATTCTTCAGCAGGAAAAGCGGTATCTTTTATTTTCAGTTTTTTAAATAGTTCTTTGAGAGAAAGTGAAGTAAAAGAGTCGAGAGGAATCTCTCTATGCAGAAGATTCATAAAAGACTCTATGATGACCTTGTCAGAAGTAGCTTTATTTAGGTTTTGATCAGGAATAAATCCTTTAATTTCCTTTTTTCCATCCGGTGTATTTGCGGAGTCCGCAATCCAATCCAAGCATATATCAAATTCTAAAACTTTGAGGGTATGTTTATTCATTTTGTAAAATTAATATCAAACATTTTTGATAATTTTTTTTCTTTTAAATTCATGACTCGTTTACTTTTTACATTTTTTGCTTTTGAAATCATATTATCTTTTTCTTCGTTTACTATTTTAGAAACGAGTTCATTTGGATTGACTCCACGTAAAGTAAAAAGAAGGTTTGGTTCGGCATCTAATCTGTTACCTATACCATAAATCACGGCAGCAAGATGTTTGCAAAATTTTGAATAATCGGGACAGTCACATGCGGGATGAAATTCTTTTGGGGCGGGGAAGAGTCCATTTTTTTTATTGCTTAAAATAGAATCCATTTCTTTGGGGAATTTTCCGGTTAAAAGTTCTTTCAAAGAACCTATATTTCCTTTGACCATTTTTTTTATTTTATTCCATTGATTTTTTTTCAATGAGTCTATTCTTATTTCAGCTTTGTAAATACTTCTGCCAGATCCCATAATCTGCGCTGTTATTAAATTTTTATCAATCTGTAAATCTATAACGCAACCGTGAGTTACATAGCTTCGACCGCGAGATAAGCGATTGCTAAAATCTGCGTAATTTGCAAGGTTCTTGTTCCAGGCTTTTCCCCACCAGGATTTAGCAATTGTTCTACCATTTATTTCAACGGGAGATATCTCCTTTCCTTTCTTTCTTAATGCTGCAATTTTCTTTTTTGCCTTGTTTTTTTTAGTAGCAACAGATTCGTAAGGTGCATAACCTCCATATCCCCAACTCATTTTATACCTCCGAGAGAAAACATATCAATTAATTCTTCATTGTTCATTTCTGTGAGAGATGACGCTTCGCCCGAACCTGCCAGAACTTCATTCGACAAAGCTTTTTTATCTTTTATCATCTGTGATATCTTTTCTTCAATAGTTCCTTCGGTTATAAATTTATGAACAACAACACTTTTTTTCTGTCCGATACGAAAAGCACGGTCTGTTGCCTGATTTTCCACAGCAGGATTCCACCATCTGTCAAAATGAATAACATGATTTGCAGCAGTTAAATTCAATCCTGTCCCCCCTGCTTTTATTGATAAAATAAAGAAAGGGATATATTGATCACTTTGAAATTTTTCAATCATATCTTTTCGTTTCTTAATACTTTTCGATCCATGTAGAATTAGTCCTTCATTGCCAAAAACTTCTTTTAAAAAATGAGCCAGAGGCTCTGTCATTTCTTTAAATTGAGTAAAAACGAGGACTTTTTCATGTTTTTCTTTAATAGTTTCACAGATTTCTCTTAATCGTTTAAATTTTCCGCTATTTTTTTCTGCAAAGGCATTATTTCCGTAAAACTGATCTGGATGATTACATATTTGTTTAAATTTCATTAATGATGTTAGAACTAAGCCTTTACGTGCTATACCTTCTGCATTTTCCAGCTTTTCTTTAAGTTTATCAACTTCATTTTGATATAGCGCAAATTGCATTTTACTTAACTGTGAATAGGTATTCATTTCAATCTTATCGGGTAAATCTGAAATAATTGATTTGTCTGTTTTTAAGCGTCGTAAAATATAGGGACTAACAACTTTTCTCAGTCCGGATAAATCATCATTATTTTTTATAAATTTTTTAAATTCAGTTTTATTTCCAAGCAAACCTGGGTTTAAAAAGTCGAATAATGACCACAAATCGGACAATCTGTTTTCAATAGGAGTTCCTGTCAAAGCAATTCTATTTTTAGATTTTAAAGCTTTCATTGCCTTTGTTTGAGCTGTGGCCGGATTTTTAATAGCTTGAGCTTCGTCAAGAATTATATAATTCCAATCAAAATCCTTAATCCATTTATAACGTTTGGCAATTCCGTAAGTTGTTAAAATTAATTGATATTTATTTAGGTCATCAAGAGTTGCGGACTTTGCAAGCTCTAATTCACCTCCTGAAGTGTGAGCAATTCCATATTTTATATTTGGAGCAAACTTCTTGAGTTCTGATGCCCAGTTATGCACTAATGATGCGGGCAATACTAATAATGAAGGCGTATAATTTTTTTTACGTCGCAAAGAATTTAAGAGTGCGAGGATCTGAATTGTTTTTCCAAGCCCCATATCATCGGCAAGACATGCCCCAAATTTTAGAGAATCCAGTAATCGAAGCCAGTTTAATCCAGCCTGTTGATATGGGCGTAATATTGCTTTGAAATCCTTATGAACCCCTGCGTTCTTGATCTTTTGCGGATTACGCATTTTTGCCATAACATCCTGCAGCCATTTTCCTGCAGAAATAGAAACATCTTCCTCTTCAGAAAAATCAAGAATTTTATTATCTCCATTTTTCATTAATAAACGCATTGCGTCGCTTAGTGAAAGACCTTCTTGATTCATTAAACTTTGAGCTTTTTCCCAGTTTTCCAGACTTTGTTGTAATTTATCTTTATCAACAACGACCCACTTTCCCTTTATTTGAGCTAAACCTTCAGATTGCTCTAACAATTTTCTTGCTTCAACTGCAGTTAACTCAACACCTCCAACTGTAATTTTTGCTGAAAAGTCTACAAGAGAATCCAGCCCTAACAATGATTTTTTCTTTTTATCTCCGAAGAATACAGAGAGTGATGCACCTTTTCTTTTACTTCTCCACCAATTTGGTATGCGACACATAATCCCGGCATCTTCATAGACAGATAACTCCTTTAAAAACTTATATCCTTCATTTGGTGTTAAATTTAATGGATAAAAAATTTCTCCACTATCAAGGATGCTTTTGACAAATGGGCTTTTTTCTGCGGCTTTTGCAACGGTTGCGAGGAGATCTATTAATTTATCCTGTTTATCATCAAATTCTTTTAAAGCAAAATTTAGGGGGCGATGTTGAGCTTTATTATTTTTTGCAAGTCCGACAGAGTATGTTGCCATAAATGCAAATGGTTTAGCTTCTGTTTTGCTTTCAACAAGGTGAAAAAAAACCTTATCAATTAAATGTACATCAGAAGAATATTGCTTCAGAAACTCTTCTACAGTTCCTTTAAATTTCTTAATTTGAGATTGAAAATGAGTTAGTAGATTATCCCAAACAATTTTTAACGAATCTAAGTTTAAATATTCTGATCCCTGAAAAAAGGGAGACTCCAGCAAAAGTTCGAAGAAAAATCCTGGGTATGATTTAATGCTTTGTTTATGGCGCAATTTCTCCAAAGCTTCACTGAAACGTAATTCTTGAATAAATTCTTCAGCAAATTTTCTCCAAAATTCCAAATTCGGAGACAACAAAAGATCACTTTTTAAAAAACCTAATTGAAATAATGCTTCATAAACCGATATCTTGCCAGCAGAAATCAATTTTTCGTTTATGGTTTTCTGAATCTTTGTTAATCTATGCGACTCAGTATTTTCATCTATCATCAAATGATTATTTGACAATAATATTAATTCCATCCATTTATCAGGCATTTTTTATCTCTTTTTAAAATCTTTTATGTGGCTTAAAACTTATTATTTGCCCTATTTCTTCAATATCCAATTGTTTTCTTGCATTATCAAAAAGATCTTTATAGTACATTTTTCCCCAAGAAGAAATATCTTTCCTTGACTCCTTATATTCTTCATCTTTTGCATAAAGAGAATAATAAGCATTTCTGACACCATTGATAAAACCCATATCATAATCTAAATCATGGTCTCGTGTAAATCTAACCATAAGGATTAAATCATTTTGTGCCATAGATAAAGATGTTAATTTTGTATTTTTCGGTATAATCAAATCATAGATATTGATAAATTCATCATTTGCCATAACCTCTAGTTTAGCATTCAGGATATAATATCCCCGTTCTAATCTTTTGAAAAGTTTTCGATTGCCAGACCCTATTTTATTAACCTCATTTTTTGCTAAAACAGATGAAAGATAAGAACGTTTTTTTCTAAAATCCGGCAAGGCATTATTTGGAAAATGAGTGAGTGTATCAACAAAACAGCCTACAGAAAAACCCGTTTTCTTCTTAGAAGAATAATCTTTCAAGGAAATATCTTTATCCATAAAAATTCCCATCAAAAGGTTAAACATAAAATACTCAATAGTTTGACTACCCAGTTTTATTAATTGCCCATCTACTTTTATTTTTATTGATGGTGTATGCAATAACTCATAGATATAATGTAATTGATGCTTTGCATATTTTTCACTATAAAATGCGAATTTCAGTGCTTTTTGAAAAGAATTCAGTCCATTGATATTAACAATATTCTTATCTGCTCCTAAATCCAACAAGGTCTTTATTGCTTCTGTATTACCTACCTGGACACTCCCCATGAGAGGCGTTCTGTTAAATTGATCTCGATAGTTTATTCCATATTTTTTTATATTATCTCTCAAACCATCATTAAATGTTTTTTTGTAAATATTGTTGTGCTTTAAATCAACTTCTTTTTTTACATTTTCAATATTTAATGCACGCGTATAATGAAGGTGCCCAAGTTCTGCAATAATATCTTTAACATCATAAAGAGCAGCATACTCACAAAGTAGCGCTTTTGCCTTTTTATTATAGTTTGTCTTATCAAAAGCCTTTTGCTTTAGTTTAGCCAATACTTTGTCGGTAATAACATCCCAGGGAACTTCCTGTGTCCCAAGTATTTTTTTGCGAATCTCTTCAGCCTGTTCAAATTTTCCCTGCAACTCTAGTTTTCGTGCTTCCTCGAGCCATTCTTCAAACGAAGATTCTTCTTTAGTGGCAGTTGTTTTATTTATTTGGGTTGTCAATCCAAGCAAATTCAACAATGGATGGCTTTTTCTTGACTCGACTAAGTAGATATTTTTAACAGCTCTGGTGATTGCTACATAAAAGGAATTTATATAAAACTTATAGACCTCCGAAGATTTATTTTTTTTATCTTTTCCCCGTGCATATTTTAACTCTTGATTTAGGTCTTCTAGGGTGACTCCCTCTGCAATGGTATTATATTCTTTATTGTTATCAGAGATAAAATTATACAAAATTATATTATCGTATTCAAGGCCTTTTGCTTCGTGAATAGAAAAAAGCAATGGAGTTTTAAAAATTTTAGCAGCTCTTTTTTTATCTTCATCTCTTGGGACAATAACTGCATAACGTGTTGACAGTTTCGTGCGTTTATTTAACTTCTGATTATTCTTTTTGTTGTCAGATAAAAATTCTACTTTACCCCCTTTTTCACGAATACTTTTAACTAAGTAATTACTTTCTTTGTCAATTGAGCCAAATCGAAAATTCTTTATCAACAAGAGTTTATTGGCAATATCAATGATCTCCGGAGAATTTCTATAGTTTGAGTGTAATATGCGAATAATCTCAGACTTGGTCTTTATCTTGCTTTTATAGAACATTGTTTTTAGATGTGCCCAGGAAAAGAAATTTGGGTGAACTATCTGGTTCGAGTCACCGCATAATAAGAAGCGGGTGGGGTTTTTTAAAAGTTTTAGAATAAGATTAATTTGAATATTTGTTAAGTCCTGAATTTCATCAATGAGTACATAATCATATTTAGATTCTAAATCCTGCTGGTATTCATACGCAAGTATATTACTGTCATATAAAATTGATTCTTTTAAAAACTCTAAATATTTCAGAAAGATACTATAAACTCGCTCACGTTCATTACCCAGAAAAATAGATTGTTTAACTCCGAGAGAAAGGTAGTCATCTAAAGTCAAATAGGGCTTAGTAATATCCACTCCCGTCAAAACCCCCCTAAATTCTTCATATAATTTGTGTGCATCTGAAAATTTAGAAGCTCGGTTGCGTCGTTCATACCACAAAGCAAAGAAACTATAAGTTACTTCTTTATTCTTAGGAACCTTAATTGTTTGGAGGAGTTCATTAAACGATAAAAAATCAACATCCTGCTTCTCATTAATATATGAATTGCTATAATATATTGCCTGAGAATTTTCTGCTAAAAACTGCGAGTGAGTTACATAAAGAACATCTCCTCTAAACGTCTTTAATTTCTCTAAGGATAAAACAGTTTTTCCACTGCCGGCAGATCCTATTATGATTAAAGGTGGATGCATCCGCGCTATTTTATCCTGTATGTCATCAAAAACCAGAATTTTATCAAGGACATGAAATCTTTGGCGTTTTTTAGGAACTGATGGTAGTGATATAACATCTTCTTTTTGAACATCTGTATAATTTGTTAATTGTGGTATTTTATTATCATCAATTATAGCTCCATTGAGAAAGCGAGATTTTTCATATTCATGATTATGAATAATCTCAAGCAAGAGTATATATTTTTCATTCCCTGATTTTGCAAATTTAAATAAAAGTCTATTTTCATAATCCAGTTTTGCCCGATAATAATTCGTTGGGATAAGTTTTTTTATTTCAGCTGATTTAAAATCATCATTCTCCAGCATTTCCCGGACTTTATCTAATTGTTTCGTCACTCCTCTTGTATTTAATTCATTATAGATTAATGTTTGCATGAAATTTCTTGTTTTTGTTTAAATAAATATTCTTTTTCTTTACGATTTAATTTAAAGTATAATTTAAAAATGGCAAATATAATATAGATTAATCTTTATACCGTATTTGAGGAATAGATAATATAAAAAACAATTATTTAGACACCGTATGAAAAGTCTTTGAGCGAATCAAAAAGATTTTTTGGGCAATACCTATTTAAGAGGGAAAAAGTTTTTATGTCAAGAAAAATGAAGATTGGTGCAAGTTATTATCCAGAATTACTGGATAAAAGTGAGTGGCAAAAAGACCTTGAAGTCGCACGCAAGATTGGGTTGTCTGTTTTGCGTTGTGGAGAATTTGCCTGGTCATTTTTTGAGAAAAAAGAGGGAAACTGGACTCCAGAATGGGCTCTTGAATTTCTTGATCTTGCTTTAAAATATAACTTTGAAATAATTTGGTGTACCCCATCTGCAACACCCCCGCCATATTTATTAAAAAAATGGCCGGATTTATATGCTGTAAGCTCGGATGCAAAAAAAATGCCCATGGGAATACGTCGTCATTATTGTCCCAGTCATAATCTTTATAAAAAGAAGTGTGCCAAAATGACAGGAAAACTATATGATTCTCTTGGCAGTCATCCTGCTATAATCGCTTGGCAAATCGACAATGAGATGGCTGGCGATGGGGACACATGCTGGTGTGAAATATGCAGGAAAGAATTTCATAAATGGCTTAAAAATAAGTTTGAAACGATAGATCGGTTTAACAAAGCACTACAAAATGGTTTTTGGAGTCAGGTTTATACACATTGGGATGAAATTCCCCTTCCTTTAATGCTTAAAGTTATGCATTCTCCCTCTCTCAAGCTTTATTACAGACGTTTTCGTTCTGATAATTGGTTGGATTTTTATAGGAATCAGTATGATGTACTGAAGTCCAAAGGGGCTGAAAAAGTAACCACCAACTTCTTTAATCCAGGATGGAATATGCCTTTTGATCAATGGCAGTGGCGTCCTTATCTGGATGCTATCTCGGTAAGCCACTATGCCAAAGAAGAAAATTACTATCGTTTTCAATTGGCTTTTTTAAAAGGACTTGATAAAAAGCCTATCTGGATTCTTGAACAAAAAGCGGGAGAACATATAGCTCAGAATTTGTTTTCTGATAATCTTGAAAGGATTGAGAACAACCTGAAGATTAACCGTGAATTTGGGGTAGAATATTCGCTTTACTGGCAGTATCGTCAGCACGTTTCCGGAGTAGAGATGGATCATGGATGTGTTGTGCGACATGATGGAAAAGCAACAAGAATAGCAGATTCCATCAAAAAAGCAATTCCCAAAACAGAAGCTATTCCAATTGCGGAGTCCGCAAATGATAAACTGCTTGTTTTTTCTTTTCAACAGCAGTGGTCTCTAGAAAACAGAAGAGATATGGGCGGTAATAGAGATTATAGAGAAGAAATTCAGGAAAATTGGTATTTACCTCTGAGAAATGAATATGGCAATATTTCTGTAGGTAGTTATAGAGACATATCTAAAGGAACAAAAATCGTTTTTCTTCCATTAATGCAGATGGAAGAACCCGGATTAACAGATAAAATAGATTTATGTTTGAATGCTGGAGGTTCTATAGTTTTAACCGCAGATTTTGGGCAACTGGATTATCATGGTAAATATAAACGAATTGCTCCATTGCAAACTCTTTCCCGATGGATTGATGTCCCCGAAATCGAATTCATAAGTTTAGCAGAAAAATATAATCTTAGCGCTAATATAGACCAGACCCCAATCAATGGGAATCTTTTTTTGGCAATACCTTTGGAAGAACATTCGGGTTCCTCTGTTGGAGTAATCAAGACGAAAGAATTTGGAGAAACACCTTATTGTCTTTCTTTCTCCGTTAAAAAAGGGAAAATTCTTCTATTCCTTACGGCTCCTGATAGTGCTGCTTTGAGTGTTTTATTAAAGAAAATTAATTCTAAAAATCTTATTAAGAATGGATAATTCATTATCAATTTCAATTATCAATCCTTCTGTAAAAAGAGCCTTCATAATTACTTATGCGCCTAAGACGAGTAGGGTGTTTTGTTCTTATCATCAAATGTTTATTTATATTTATTCGGACAATCTTAAACTGCAGATAAAGGACAATTTATATATTGTTCAATCGGGAGAATTGTGTTACGTTCCGCCGGGACGAACTTTCAGGATTATAACTGGTTCTCATGCCTGTTCTGTTGCAATAATATGTTTTAATTTTAAAGAAAACTATAGTTATGAATACGAATTATCCTCTTCAGAAGATTATGATAAGTCAAAAAAAACGGAACCAGAATATAATTTCAGCAACATAGGGTACTTCAAGGAGATCTTGCGAGTAAAAAATAGAGAAAATATTAAAAATCTGATAACAACAATATGTACATCAGATCCACTGGATAAAATACATCTGAATCTTAGCGCAAAAGGATATTTTTGTCTGTTGCTTGACGAGTTATTCAAAGTCCAGAAAAAAGGAGTTATAGAGGTCAAGTCTTACGTATACTCACAAAGCGTAACTCGAGCAATTGATTATATTACAAAAAATATTTCTATGAGTGATATGAGTCTTAGGGATATTGCAAATGCCGCGGGGACGTACTCTCCAAATCATTTTGGACATATTTTTAAAGAAATAACGTCTAAAACCCCGATAGAATATTTGACAGAAAGCAGAATTCAAAAATCGGCTTTGTTGCTTAAAAAAAATTGGGATATGGGGATAGAAGAGATAGCTTATACTTGTGGATTTAATAATCCCAAATACTTTTCAACTAAATTCAAGAAGCAAATTGGAGTCTGTCCAAAAGAATATCGCTCGCTAAATTTGATAAAATAATAATGGGAATAAAATGATTAATACGGTATCTTATCGTTTTGACAATGATAAAAAAATTCTTTTTCTAAAAATTATAGATCAGAGAAAACTTCCGGAAAGACTGGATTATATAGTAACAGCGGATTTACAGCAGATCTATGATGCAATAAAAACTCTTGCTGTAAGAGGTGCTCCGGCAATCGGCATTGCTGCCGCCTTGGGGCTGACCGCAGCTTCCTCAAATTACAAAGATATGCCATCAGCCAAATTTGTTGAAAAATTGAAAAAAGATGCCGATTTTCTTGATTCTTCCCGCCCGACAGCCGTAAACCTTTCCTGGGCTCTCGGACGCTGTCTGAGAAAAGTTGCGGACTCCGCAAAAATGTCATATTCCACAGAAAAACTCTGGGATGTTCTTTTTAAGGAAGCACAGGCTATAAGAGATGAAGATATAAAAATGTGTCGAAAAATAGGTGAGAACGGAGCAGTACTTTTTGACAGACTGGGGATGAATGTTCTTACTCATTGCAATGCAGGTTCCCTTGCAACAGGTGGTTGTGGAACTGCTCTTGCTCCTGTATATGTAGCAACAGAACAGGGGAAGCATCCGGAAGTCTTTGCAGATGAGACACGCCCCCTCTTACAGGGAGCTCGTTTAACGTCGTGGGAACTTTCGGAAGAGCAAATCCCCGTAACCGTTATATGCGACGGAGCAGCGGCAACTGTTTTAAAAAGTAAAAAAATTGACTTAGTTATTGTAGGTGCAGACAGAATTGCTGCAAATGGTGATGTGGCAAACAAAATAGGGACATATGGATTAGCTGTATGTGCAAAATATCATAAAATCCCCTTCTATGTAGCTGCACCATATTCTACATTTGATTTAACCTTGAGTTCCGGTGAAAAAATAAAGATAGAAGAGCGTTCTGCAGATGAATTGCGCTCTTTTTCCGGAAGAGATATTATCCCAGATAAAGCTATGGTTTTTAATCCGGCATTTGATGTTACACCGTATTCTCTCATTACTGGAATTATTACCGAAAAAGGAATTTTTTCTCCACCTTTTTAAAATCTGTTTTTATCTGATTCCTTCATATTTTCTTTTTAACTTGCTTTTTAGATATTTAATAAAAAAAACTGAAAGGGGGCGGAAAAGTAGGAAAAGTCGTATAAAAGACAAAAATAGCCCTTTTATTGCGATTTTACCTTTCTTTATAGTTGAAAAAAAGAGATTTTGAGATAAAATATTTCTCGTGTGTAAAAAAGCCTTTTTGGCAGTTAAAAATACCATAAAAAATAAGTTTAACAATTATAATAATTTAGGGATATATAATCATGCCGGATAACATAAAATCAGATGATATAAAAAAAAGTGGAAGTGAGTATAGTGCAAATCAAATAACGGTTTTAGAGGGTCTTGAGGCGGTTCGTAAGCGACCTAGTATGTATATTGGTGATACAGGAGAACGTGGTTTTCATCATCTTGTGTATGAGGTTGTTGACAACTGTGTTGATGAAGCATTGGCGGGGTATTGTGAGAAGGTTGATGTTATTATACATGCGGACAATAGTATAACTGTTGCAGATGATGGACGTGGGATTCCGGTAGAAATGCATGCAACGGAAGGAGTTCCTGCTGTTGAAGTTGTTCTTTGCAAATTACATGCTGGAGGAAAGTTTGATCACGATAGTTACAAGGTTTCCGGTGGATTGCATGGTGTCGGAGTGTCATGTGTAAATGCGTTGAGTTCTCACTTTCTCGCAGAGATTGGCAGAGATGGTTATTTATACCAAATTTCTTTCTCAAGGGGAGACAAAAAGACAGATTTGAAAAGAATAACAAAATCTTCTAAAACAGGAACAAAAATAACATTTATTCCGGATCAGGAGATTTTTTCTGTTAGTGAATACAAGTGGGATATTCTTGCAAAACGTCTCCGTGAACTGGCATTCCTTAATAGTGGTTTGACTATTTCTCTTACAGATGAACGGGCAGAGGAAGAACTTTCGGAAACATTTTTTTACGAAGGTGGCATTAGTGAGTTTGTTAAACATCTGAACGAAGGAAAACAGGTTTTTACTGATGTTGTCTATATTAATTCTGCAAAGGATGATCTGGAAATAGAGGTCGCCCTTCAGTGGAACTCGACCTTCCAGGAAACAATCTTCAGTTATGCAAATAATATTAATACAATTGAAGGCGGAACCCACCTGAGTGGATTCCAGACAGCTCTTACCAGAACCCTGAATGCCTATATGAAAAATATTTCTGCATTTAAAAATGAAAAAAATTTTAGTGGCAATGATGTACGGGAAGGCTTAACCGCAATCATAAGCGTTAAGGTACAGGAACCACAGTTTGAAGGACAAACTAAAACAAAACTCGGAAACGGAGAAGTCCGTGGACTGGTAGCATCTATTCTTAATGCAGAACTGGGAGTATTCCTCGAAGAACACCCCAAAGAAGCAAAACTTATAGTAGAAAAAGCTCTTATGTCTGCAAGAGCTCGCGAAGCTGCAAAAAAAGCAAGAGATGTGGCACGAAGAAAAAATGCGCTGGAAGGTTCTTCACTCCCAGGTAAACTTTCAGACTGTTCTGAAAAGAATCCTGCAAAATGCGAACTCTATATTGTAGAGGGAGATTCTGCGGGAGGATCTGCCAAACAGGGACGAGACAGCACAATCCAGGCAATACTTCCGATAAGAGGAAAACTGCTTAATGTTGAAAAGGCCAGGATAGATAAACTACTAAACAACAATGAGATTAGAGCAATTATTACTGCCGTAGGAACAGGTATTGGACAGGAAGAGTTTGATGTAAGCAAAGCACGATATCATCGTATAGTAATTATGACCGATGCCGATGTGGATGGCTCACATATATGTACTCTTTTACTTACCTTCTTCTTCAGACAAATGCGCGAATTAATAGATGCCGGATACCTATATATTGCTAAACCCCCTCTTTTTAAAATTAAAAGAGGAAAAAAGGAAAAGTATATTGAAAATGAAGAAGCATTGAATTCGCTTTTGATTACCAATGGTCTTGACGATATTGAAATCCGCACCGAAGAACATGGTACATTTTCTAAAGAACAGGTGGAAGGTGCTGTAAAAATAGTTCAGAGGGCACTGCGACTGATAAAAGGATTACGCCGTCACTCAATCGCTCCGGAAATATTTATTGCAAATAGAAATAAAGAAACATCTGAATTCCCAATTGCTAAAATAAGAGTTCGCGAACTCAATGGTAAAGTTTCTGAAACCTTTGCAATGTCAAGCGATGATGAAACCCATATAATAGATAGGGCTGAAGAACGCCTGACTGTTGTTAAGGATGAAGAACTTGAGAATGTTGAAGATTTAAATCCTATTGACGACAATCCCGATGAGGTCCTTGATGCAGAAGGAACTCTTCTTGAGGAGGTAGAGGAAATAATAGAAGAAACCGGAGCTGATAATCCAAATATAGATGTTGTTTCTATCTATGAATCAAATGGATTTAAAAATATTGAAGAAGAACTAAAATCCTATAATTTGACAATAGATGATTTGCTTGAGGGAGAAAAACCAATTGTAAATATCCTCTACAAAGAAGAAAAGATACCATGTAATTCTCTGCTCACAATGTTTGAAGAAATTAAAAAAATAGGTAGAAGAGGCATTTATATACAGCGATATAAAGGTCTTGGTGAAATGAACCCAGATCAACTCTGGGAAACCACTATGGATCCAGAAAAAAGAACTATGCTCAAAGTTACTATGGATGATGCTATCGCTGCAGAAAAAATGTTTACCCTGCTCATGGGAGATGAAGTAGAACCACGCCGAAATTATATTGAAAAATATGCAGATTCTATTACCGATTTGGATATCTAAAAAAAAAATTGTGGAGAATTAAATTATGATTATAGTAACCGGAGGGGCCGGCTTTATTGGTAGTGCCCTTGTGTGGCGTTTGAACCAGGAAGGAGTTGAAAATATTCTCATCGTTGATCATCTTGGTGAAACAGAAAAATGGAAAAACTTGCGTGCTTTGAATTTTGCCGACTATGTTGAAAAAGATCTTTTTATGAATATGATTACTTCAGATATAGAGGGAGAGGATGTTTTTGATGATGAGATAGAAGCCGTTTTTCATCTTGGAGCATGCTCAAGTACAACAGAAAAAGATGCAACATATCTTATCAAAAATAATTTTGAATATTCAAAACATCTTGCAATGTTTGTGCTGGAACACGATGCTAGGTTTATTTATGCTTCAAGTGCAGCAACATACGGAGATGGTTCACTAGGATATAATGACGATGAAGAAACTCTTGAAACCCTCAGACCGCTTAATATGTACGGCTATTCAAAACAAATATTTGACTTATGGGCAAAACGAAATGGGCTTCTTGATGAAATTGTTGGACTTAAATTCTCAAATGTATATGGTCCTAATGAAGCACATAAAAATGATATGCGTAGTGTAATACATAAAGCCTGCGGACAGATAAATGAATCAGGAAAAGTAAACTTGTTCAAATCCCATAAAAAAGAATATGCAGATGGTGAGCAGAAGCGTGACTTTGTTTACGTAAAAGATGCTGTCGATATGGCGTATTTTTTCTATAAGCACCCCGATATAAACGGAATCTTTAATGTAGGTACAGGAAAGGCACGTACATGGAATGATCTCGTAAAAGCTGTTTTTGACGCAATGGGGAAAAAATGCAATATCGAATACATAGATATGCCCGAATCTCTCAGAGAAAAATATCAGTACTTTACAAAATCAAATATGAAAAAGATCTGTGAAGCTGGATATTCCGCCCCATTTTCCTCCATTGAAGATGGAATACAGGATTATGTCTGTAATTATATCCAGAAAAACAACTTTTTGGGAGATGAAGAATAGTTCTTTTTGCTGGAAGTTAAACCAGGTCTGCCAATTTTTTTTTGAAGTACTAAAGCCGAACTCAGTCTAGGAATATTTACATGTTTCCTAGTACGTCTTGCACACGGTAGAGTTCACAGTTTTAGCGTGAAAACAAGATGTTTTTGGTTACGCTAAAGTTGTAAACTCGACTGTTTTTGTAAATGTGAAGATCTTTCGTGCTTCAATAAATATGTATACTTACAGAAAATATTGATCTACAAAAATAAAGCAATTATGAAAAATGAGATAATACTGCCACTCGGATTTGCAGCATCCGGAATATCTGCAGATATAAAACAAAGCGGAAAAAAAGATGTTGCTGTCATTTTTAGTGAAACTCCTACTGTTTCTGCCGCAGCATTTACAGAAAATACCTTTGCTGCCACCCCAGTACTGTTTTCTAAAAAAATACTCGAAGACCCAGCAAACCGTCCACAGGCAATAGTCGTTAACTCAGGTAATGCAAATGCATGCACTGGAACAAGAGGAGAAGATGATACCGTTGAAATGGCAGAGGTTTCAGCTAATGCTCTTAGAGTTGAAACACAGCAAGTTTTTATCTGTTCTACCGGAATAATAGGCGAACCAATGCCAATGCAAAAAATCGTAAATGGAATAAATAAAGCCGTTTTAGCTCTTTCAGAAACAGGTTTATCCGATGCTGCTGAGGCTATTATGACGACCGACATTGTTCCTAAAATAGTCTCAGAGACATTAAATATAGGTAATAAAAAGGTCACTATTAGTGGAATAGCCAAAGGTGCTGGCATGATTGCTCCGGATATGAAAACTAAAAAGCCACACGCAACGATGCTTGCTTTTATTCTTACAGATGCAGATGTAAATAAAGAATTACTGGATTATTGTGTAGAAAATTCTTTAGATCAATCTTTTAATCGTATTACGATTGATGGAGATACCAGTACAAATGATACTTTTATTGCTATGGCAAACGGGATGAGTGAAATAAAAACTCTCAAACTTAAAAAAGGTCTTCCATCAACCCAGGATGCAGAAAAATTTTATTCAGCATTTTGCAAAGTGGCTTCCACTCTCGCAAGAAAAATGATTCTTGATGCAGAAGGAGCAACAAAATTTATTAATATTAAAGTATCAGGAGCTGCAAGTAAAAAAGAGGCAAAAAAGTGTGCTAAAACCATAGGCAACTCACTCCTATGCAAAACCGCCTGGTTCGGTGCAGACCCAAACTGGGGTAGGATCCTTGATGCAGCAGGATATTCCGGAGTCAAAATTAATACAAAAAAGATAAATCTTGCTTATGATGATGTACCCGTTGTAAAAAATGGACTTGATGCGGGAACCTCTTCTGAAGATTTAATAAATATTTTAAAACACGATGAATTTACTATTTTTATAGACCTAGCTGCAGGAAACAGACAATTTACTTTGTGGACCTGTGATTTAAGCTACGATTATGTAAAAATAAATGCAGAGTATCATACATAGACATTGCACGAAAAGCCTTTTTTGCTCCATTAGAAGGCTTTTTGTATACTGCCTGTAGATTTCAACGCCTTGAAATCCCTTATATTTTATAGGTCTAATATGAAAACTGTTCCTCCGAAAAGGAACTCTAAAATAAAATGATAAGAATATGAAAGAAAATACATTTGGAAGGATTCTGGAAGGAAATCCAGAGCAATTAACAAAAAGTTACGAAGAAT
>JAYEIY010000042.1:0-3435 GCA_034660375.1 Verrucomicrobiota bacterium | reverse complement strand
ATTGAAGACACTCTCTAATCGAAAGAGAGAGAAAAAGAGAAAAACAGAAAAAAACAAATAAATCTAAAGGAGAAATTATATTATGCCTACTCGACAGAAGATTGTTACTTTTGGTGAAGTCATGGGGCGTTTTGCTCCCGATAGTTTTTTGCGTTTTGTTCAAGTATTTCCTGGAAAATTAACATTAACTTTTGGTGGAGCCGAATCAAATGTAGCAGGTTCTATTTCAAATTTGGGCGGGAATAGTTGCTTTGTTACAGCATTGCCGAAAAATCCACTTGGGGATGCATGTATCGCATACATTAGGGGATTAAATGTTGATGTTCAACATATTGTAAGGACAGATAACGGAAGACTTGGATTATATTTTGTTGAAACCGGTGCAAATCAGCGTCCAAGTAATGTTGTTTATGATCGTGCAGACTCTTCTGTAGCAATAACTCATAAATCCGCATATAACTGGAATCTTATTTTTGATGGAGCAGGATGGTTTCATACCACAGGAATTACTCCGGCAATTTCTGCAAATGCTGCGGACTCCGCACTCGCAGCCGTTAAAAAAGCAAAAGAAATGGGGATAACAGTATCCTGCGATCTTAATTTTCGTAAAAAACTATGGAAATGGGACAGTTCAAAGGCTCCGCGTGAGCTTGCAGAAGAAACAATGCGTAAAATGTTGCCTTATATTGATGTAGTAATTGCGAATGAAGCAGATGCTTCTGATGTGCTTAGTATAAAAGCAAAGGGAACAGATGTAGAATCAGGCAATATTTCGCATGACAGCTATAGTCAGGTTGCTCAGGAAATTGTAAGACAATTTCCTAATGTTAAAAAAGTGGCGATTACACTTCGTGAAAGTCTTTCTGCAAGTCATAACAACTGGGGAGCTATGCTCTATGATGCAAAACGGGGAAAAACATATTATGCTCCATTAAAAGATGGTAAATATTGTTCATATAAAATACATAATATAGTTGATCGTGTAGGGGGAGGGGACTCTTTTGCAGCTGGTTTGATTTTTGCTTTGAATATGGAAGAGCTTTCAGATTCGCAGAATGCAATATTATTTGCAGTTGCATCCTCATGTCTTGCTCATTCAATTTCAGGAGACATGAATTATAGTTCACGCAATGAGGTTGAAGAACTTATGAAAGGAACAGGCTCAGGAAGAGTTAAACGGTAATAATTAGACCCTGCACGAAAAGGTTTTCAAAGAGCAAAACCTTTTCACACAGCCTCTATAAATTCAAAATTAGAGATTTTAAATTTTATTTAAAAGGAGAATATAATGAATTACAATTTTGCTCCATCAATAGCCAGTAATAATTTTATGGAGAATTCACAGCAGAAACTGGCATTTTCTTCTGATTGTGATTTTCAACAATGGCGCAGTGAGGTTGATAGCAAGCTTCGTAAACTTTTGGGAATGGATAATTTTGATAAGGTTGATTTGAATATTCAAGTTGAGTACAAAAAAGAGTATGATGATTATTATGAAACTAGATTTGTTTTTACCTCTGAATATAAGGTAGATGTACCGGCTCATCTATTAATTCCCAAAAAAGGTAAAGGACCTTTTCCTGTTATGATCTGCCTCCAGGGACATTCTTCCGGAATGCATATTTCTCTTGGCAGACCAAAATATGAAGGAGATGAAGAAAGTATAGCAGGAGATCGTGATTTTGGGATACAGGCAGTAAAGGAGGGATATGCTGCATTAGTTCTCGAACAGCGGGCATTTGGAGAAAGAAAGAATAGCAGGTCTGAAATTCCTAATTGTGTGCAGCCCAGCATGCTGGAACTGTTAATGGGAAGATGCATGATTGCTACTAGAAGCTGGGATATCTCAAGAGCAATTGATGCTTTAAGTCATTTTGATAATATTGATTTTGACAAGATTGGTTGCATGGGTAATTCAGGTGGTGGTACTATTACTTTTTTTGCTACATGTCTAGATGAAAGAATAAAAATGGCTATGCCTTCGTGTTATTTTTGTACACTTAAAGAGTCAATCGGGCGTATAGAACATTGTGTTGATAATTATATTCCGGGAATGTTGCAGTGGTTTGATTTGCCGGATTTGACTTGCCTTATTGTTCCACGTCCCATGCTGATTGTTGCAGGGAAAACAGATGGCATATTTCCTCTCTCAGGAGTTGAAAGCGCCTTTAAAACTACGATTGAGATCTATAAAAAAGCGGGCGTGGAAGATAAATGTAAGTTGTTTGTCGGTTCGGGAGGGCATCGTTTCTACAAAGATGCATGGAAAGAACTTGAAAGATTAATATAAAGAATTTGGGTATTATAGTTGCTGAGCTATAATGACTTGAGTTTCTTGTTTCTGCAATAAAAAAAGGTCTTCTTTAGATATATTCGAATCAGTAATAACTATATCTACTTCATTGATATTTGCGAACTTCGCAAAAGATTTATGTCCGAACTTGTTGCTTTCAGTGACAACAATAGTGCGATGTGAAATCTTAACAGACTTTTTTTCTATTTCCGCCAGGTTTATATCGCTGGTAAAAAAACCTTCATCAGCCAAAGCAGCATCACAGCCCGAAATAAGAAGATCAACATGATACTCGTGCAGATTTTTTTCTGTTATGGGACCTATTAAGTCAAGTCCGTGTTCTCTAAGTGTTCCACCTGTAAGCAGTACCTGACATTTAGATTTATAGAGTGTTATTGCCACAGGAATAGAGTTTGTTATCACTGTTAAAGGAATTTTTGCTACAGCTATTTCTTTTGCTATTTGTAGAATTGTAGTACCAACATTAAATATTATGGTTTGATATGGTTTTAAAAGCTTCAGAGCTTGTTTTGCTATGGCTATTTGAGTGTCACGAGGTTTTTGCATCATAACATCAATGCCAAGCGGTACTGGGGACCTTGGCACAGCTCCACCATGGACTCGTATTGCAAAACCTTCTTTTTCAAAAAAACTAAGATCTCTGCGGATTGTCATTTCGGTCACATTAAACTCTTTCGCAATATCTATTACTGATACATAGCCAATATTGTTTAATTTATCTATTAAAATTTGTTGTCTTTTATTCATAGTCTTCGGCAGTCTGTTACATTCCCCATATTTTTATTTTATATTTGTTGGAGTCTCTTTCGGATGTATATATTTTTTCATTCCAATCTATATTTTCGCTGCGATCAAATATTATCAAATGAGATTCTGTTGCGTCACAGGTATCTGCGTACTCTGCAGTTTGTTTTAGTCCTTCTTTTTTTAAGGTGGATAAATTGGTATGTTCCGAATGTATTTTTAGTTCAAATATAATGCGTTGTTCATACTGAGGACCTTTCCATTTCAGATAAAGATCGCATCTTCCCTTACCTAAAGCATATTCACGATCAATTGCACCATGTCCATTCGCGACTCGTTGTAAAAAGCCCTGGAAAACAAGATGTGGTGCAGCTTCT
>JAYEIY010000041.1:0-3461 GCA_034660375.1 Verrucomicrobiota bacterium | reverse complement strand
GGACGACGTAGATGGCGACGATGTGCCCGAGGTCGCGGCATCGCGGCCATAATGGGGATCATCGCACGTGCGTACGACGCCGGGCAGCCGATCATGATCTGCGGTCAGGCGCAGAGCGGTAGAAGTAGAAACAAGTACTTTGCAGGCAATGCGAAAATACTTCCCCAGCAAAGCAGCAGTTATTGCTTATTTGCTGTTTATTTTACTTTATACTCCGTGTCTTGCTGTTGTTGGTGCGGTTTATCGTGAAACCAATCTTAAGTGGACTGCATTTTCGGTTACATACCTTGCAGGAGTGGCATGGATCGTATCAACTTTGTTTTATCAAATATGTCAACTTTCAACAACACCTAAAAGTGCATTGCTTTATATTGTGTTGTGTGTCGGTATTATTGGAACTTTTATAGTTTCGCTTCGAAAAATAGGTAATAAAACAAAAATAAAAGAGGTCTAAAGAATGAGAGAAAGACACCGAAAAAAATGTCATTCTGAAATATGTAGAAAATCTGAAACTGACAGCTGGGGAACAAAATGTTCCCTGGCTGACGCTCTGGAAGATGACAGAGTTCGTATCTGCAGAAATCAGAATCACAAAACAATGGAGTTTGGACTCTATCCCGGTGCTTCAGCAAGAATAATACAAAATAACGGGAAAAATCACAGTATCCTGATTCAGATACACGGGCAGAGATATGGAATTTCTTACAATATTGCAAAAAATATTATGGTGAAAATATGTTGCGCGAAATAAAAGATTACATCAAAGAACATAAAAAAGTAACTCTTGCAGATATCTCAATACATTTTGATCTGCAATCAAGTGCACTGGAAGGCATACTTCAAAAAATAGAGAGCAAAGGGAATATAAAAATTGTTAAAGCACAAGTATGCTCAGGTTGTATAGGATGTTCCTGTGGAAAAAAGGCTGATAATACAGATATTCTCTGGGTTTCAAAAGCCTGAAGATTCCCTTTGCTTAAAAGTTTCTTCTTAGCCTAATTATTGTTACACGAGTTATTGCTGAGCCAATTATCCTAGAAAACGCAGTAATAAACTTGGTGAGTGATCTGGCAATAAAAAAACATTTTCAAAGCATATCATTTGTTGAGACTATTCTCATTGCGAAAATATGCAAGCCGCGAATTATAGCAATAATCCAATCTTTTTCATTGCAACTTGCAAACATTGCATTACGGCCTAATATCATTTCCATAAACAAATTCTTTTTGTCTTCAAATTTAACAGGAAATGCTGGAATAAAGATTTCCTAGGAAAAATCACTATGGGAATATTACAATATTTACGATTAAGAACCTATGAAGAAGAACTGCGTTTTCTGATAATAAAGCTTGCCCCGCTCTTGGCTGGGAAAAAACCATCAGTTTTGTTATGTTTAAGAAATAAAGAGGATAATAAAACAAAGCAAAATTTTTCTTTTTTTTCTTATTATTCAAAAGAAATAAAAGAAAAACTTGGTGTGAGTGCATGTGAATTAAGAACTGGAAAAAACAGTGCGTTAGTATTGTTTTACAGTCAAAATTTATTATATGAAGCAATTATGCATGGGAAAGAAAGAAATTTTTTGTATAAAAATGGTTATAGAAACTGTTGTAGTATTGATGAAAACCTATGCATTCTGAAAAAAAAGTTCAATAAGGAAAAAATTCCTCATGAAATAGGTTTGTTTCTTGGGTATCCGTACAAAGATGTAATTGGATTTGTAGAAAAAAAAGAACGTTCACAACCTGTAAAAAAAGGATTGTGGAAAGTTTATGGTAATGCTGAGGTTTCTTTAAATCTTATGAATTCCTACAAATCCTGTATGAATATAGCAAAAAAAATGGTAGCAAATGCAAGTGTCTATATTATCCTGGCTCAGGTACAAAGACAATGGATGAGACACCTATAAATAACAAAATAACAGGAGGGTATGTAAGATGAAAGTAATAGTCGTGTTTGGAAGTACAACAGGTAATACAGAGCATATGGCAGAAGTCATAGGTCAAAAGATTTCAGTAGATTCCACTGAAATAACAGTCAAGAATGTGACCGAGGCAACTGCCGAAGAATTGCTGAATTATGATTTAATTGTTCTTGGCTCCTCCACATGGGGAGTCGGCGAATTGCAGGATGATTTTATTGATTTCAATGAAGAACTAGCATCTGTAGATTTAAAAGGTTACAGTGCAGCGGTTTTTGGATGCGGAGACAGCGATGGCTGGCCTGATTCTTTTTGTGAGGCTGTTGATATTATTGAAACGACCCTTAAGAATTCTGGGGCTGAAATAGTAAATACAAGTATCAAAGTTGATGGTGACGTCTATGACGCTGACGATGAACTTGAATTATGGGCGCAGAAGATGATATAAATATTTTTAGTATGCACCTGCTTTGCTTTTTAAAGTGATTTTTTTCAGGTAACTTAGGTGCATACTTTTTCTAACAATAAAGAAATAAACCGTATACAGAATGCAATCATAGGTGACAATAATGAATAAAAAAAGAAGCAATTTCACAAAATCCACTAAAGAAGATCTGGGAACCGTTTTGGAAAAATTGCAGAGTTTATTTACAAATTTATTTAAACACGATGGATACGGACAAATTGAAATCAGTATGAGAATACTTAAAAAAGGACAGAAGGAAATTATTTTAAAATATGGAAAGGAACACAGGTTTGTTGTGGATTCTTCTGATGAATCAGGAGATAAATTATTATGAGTATTGTAAAATCAAGAACTATCGTCGAAGAAAAAGTCATTGTGAAAAGTCATATTCAGGAGCTGAACGACTACAGAAAAAAAGTTCAGGTGCTTTCTGAAGGAAAAAAGTCCGAAAATATTAAAACATAAAATTTCACAATTAATAATTTAAAGGAGGCTTGTATGCGTGTATCTATATAGTTAATGCTTATAGTTTAGAAATGGAGAGAATTTACAAAAGATTTCCTGTCAGGGAGGGCCTGAAGGATTTTATGCAAAAAGTTTTATTATTTTTAATTAAATCAAGTTGCTGTCAGCAGGCTTCAACTGAAGGGAGAAAAGTATGAACACAGTATTAAGAACAAAAGGGAATTTTATTATAAAAACCCTGATTTTATGCTCAATATTAATATTATCACCAGTCTTGCAAAGTGAAGAGATTGAAACAAGTGAAGTTTTAGTTTCCGCCACTAGAACAGAACGTTCTAAAAAAGATGTATCTGTCTCAATTGATTCAGTTCAAGAGGAGGAAGTAAAAAAGACACCTGCACAGTCTGTGCTTGAAGTCTTACGCGATGTACCAGGTGTGACAATTTCAGACAATGGCGGTAACGGAATCAAATACATCAGAATGCCTCTTCACGATAATGTGTCCTGGTGACCTCATAACTCTTTACCAAGCTTGATATTGGGAAGATCAAATATTTTGAGCCTAAAATATTCATCATCTGAATATCCATATGCTTGTCTAATCAGCCA
>JAYEIY010000040.1:0-3498 GCA_034660375.1 Verrucomicrobiota bacterium | reverse complement strand
CGAATATACTGTTCCCGAAAAACGGGATGATGGAATCGAAGTTGATAATGCAAAAAAAAATATTGTGATCTTGCAAATTTAATGAAATTTGTGAATAAAACAGAGAAAAAGAATCAAAAATTCAAGAAAGGTAAAGGTAAAAAAAGTAAATGCAAAGATTCTACGAGACAACCTAAAGTCAAAGGAAACATTGACAGCATTTTAATCGCCAAGAATGGAAAACTTATATTAGAAGAATATTTTGCCGATGCCAATGTTGATAAACTTCATTATCAAATGTCCATCACAAAAAGCATAACCGCTAATGCAATAGGAAAAGCAATTGACCTTGGAATTATAAAAAGTGAAAATGATTTTATTCTTAATTACTTACCGGAGGTGGATAAAAGTAAAATAGCGAAAGGCACAGAAAAACTTAAAATCAGTGATTTGCTTTCAATGCAGTCAGGAATACGCTTTAAAGGTAATAAAGCAAAACTCAGAAAAGGAGTGACAAAAAAGAATCATGTAGAACTTTATCTGATAAATACATCCCAAATTCCTGAGAATAAAAACTATAAATACGATGGAACCAACCCGAGTATCCTTCTTCACATCCTTTATAATAAAACAGGAAAAATTTTAAGTG
This sequence comes from Verrucomicrobiota bacterium, assembly GCA_034660375.1. Classification (GTDB taxonomy): domain Bacteria; phylum Verrucomicrobiota; class Lentisphaeria; order UBA2565; family JAYEIY01; genus JAYEIY01. Next base: position 2,870 of record JAYEIY010000040.1, on the reverse strand, counting down.
AATTCACTGAAGAATATTTTTTCAATCCAATGGGGATAAAAAAATATAAGTTCAATAAATCTATTTGCGGAATTGATGCTGGTGCAGCCGGAATGGAATTAAGATCCAGAGATATGCTAAAAATTGGTTTAATGATCAAGGATGGCGGAGTATGGAATGGGAAACGCCTTCTAAGTAAAGAATGGGTAGATAAAAAAACAGCTGTACATGCCAATGCTGATCAACCAAATCATTATGAATACTTCTGGTGGATCCATGAAGCAAAAGTTGAAGATAAGACTTATGATGTAAAATCAGCTCGTGGTGCGTGAGGACAGTTTATTTTCATGGTGTCTGAGCTCGACCTTGTGGCTGTGTTTACAAGCTATTATGCAACAAATGCGCCGATAAAACTGATGGAAACACTGATTATTCCTGCTTTTATCAGGGAAAAATAGAGGAAAATCATGAGCAAACTTACTTCGCTAATAATAGCAGGTTCTGCACTTACTGTAGCGTACAATAGTCTTCAGACAGTTGAAACAAAAAACAATGTTTTTATTATTATAGTAGATGACATGATTTAGAGCAGTGTTGAATGCTTTGATACAAAAATAAGTCAAGAATAAAAATTAAAATTGGAGAATATTTGAAATGGAGAATAATAATTTAAAAAATTTCACACAGGTCATAAATATAAACGCTAAGATGCAAAGATTTAATCATATTATTAAATGGATTTTATTCATTTTTGCATTGATTACTGTGATTACTCTGAATGCTGAAATTTCATGTGGGGAAATCGTTTATCCAATGGAGGGAAATATAAATCTAGAAGTAGGTACCTTTGAAATATGGTTTAAATTAGATGTTGATCCAAATGACTATCAAGTGAAAAGTAGAAGTAAACGTCCTATCATTAATTTTCTTGTTGCTAAACCTAAAACCACTCACAAAAAAGAGAATAAAAAATCAAAACAAAGAAGCAACAAACCATTTATCGGTTTCTCTTATGGTTGGAGAGGATACAATCTTGCGTTCGGCTCACATGGAGCAACTGTTGAAAAAATAAAAAAAGGTAAAAGAAAAGGATTCATGACTTTACATTGCAAAGCAGAAGATTTGAATTGGAAGGCTGGTGAGTGGCATTTGTTAGTTGTTACATGGATTTTAAATGGAGGGGATTATATTCGCAAATTATATGTAGATGGTGAATTATTAAAAACTCAAAAAGTGGGATATAATACTGCGAATATTGGGAAAAAATCGGTTCTAATGATAGGGAATTCCGTAGATAGTGCTTCGACAGTAGGAAAACAAGATAAAAATCGTGAAAAAGTAAAAGGGGTAAAGGATAGTGGAAGTTTATTCACGGTAGATAGTTTTAGAATATCAAATAGCGTGCGATCATTAGATGAAATAAAAATAAGTTTAAAAAAAGGATTTACCGTTGATAAAGATACCCTTCTGTTAGAGACATTTCAAAAAGCAAAAGTTACTAAAAAAAGAAAATGTAAAAAAGAAGTATTACCTATTTCTGGAAAAACATTTCCAGATAAAGGTAAACCAGGTACTGTATATGGTGCTGTAAAAATAGTCAAAGGTAAATTTGCCTCTCAAGCACTACAATTACATTCTGATAAATAGGAGGAATATTGTGAGAAATAATAAAAAAATTATCGCATCACAATTTAATCCTGAAAAATGGGCGACAATTTTTGCAATTGCAGGAGCCGATAAAAAAATGGAATTGGGCAGACGCAGAGATAAGAGGAGATACCATTGTAGTATCTTCAAAAGGTGTTTCTAGCCCGCTTGCTGTTCGTTACGCATAGGCAATGAATCCATCACAACGCAATCTGCTCTATAATAAAGACGGCATTCCAGCTTCACTATTTAGGACAGATGATTGGGCATTCTTTGAAATTGAAGTTGAATTACTTAAAGTCAATCGAGAAAATAGAGCGAGAAATCGGTGTGCGAAATTTCTTATTTAAATTACATGAAGAGTTGAAGAGCGGTCAATATACCGCAGAAAATATCAAACGAGTGTATATCAATAAGGATGCAAATACTAAGAAACCTCTCGGAATACCAACAGTAAAAGACAGAGTAATTCAAATGGCGGTTAAGTTAATAATTGAACCATTATTTGAAGCAGATTTTCTTGACTGTTCTTATGGTTTTCGTCCCAAACGCAGCAATACTCAAATAGTACAGTTGGCTCATAGAATTTCTAACCATAATAAATGGATTTAATTTTCTCGGATTTACCATAAAAGAAGCTTATTCTTGGGACAGATTTAAGGGAAGTTATTATTATGATTAATCGAAAATTGCTGGGTTGGGCTAATTACTTTAAGATAGGTAATAGCTATAATCAGGCAATTAGATTAAGTTCGTATGTGTGTAGTCAGTTAAGATTATATTGGCGCAGATCCAAAAACCGCAAGGATATTAGCGGAAACAGAAAATGGAAAAACTCATATTTTTATGGGAAGGGGTTATATTATGTACCAAACTTATTGTCTAGATAGTCTAATGATGCCGAAAGAAATTCAGGGGGAAAGCCGTGTGAGGGAAAACTTCACGCACGGTTTGGTCGGTGAGGTAAAGCATGGGCACAACAGAGGTCTTGGACGCTTTACTTTAATCGAACTATTGGTAGTAATTGCTATTGTTGGAATTTTAGCATCAATGTTGCTTCCTGCTCTCAATAGGGCAAAAGATACAGCTAAAAAAATATTATGTGCCGGAAACGAAAATCACTAATTGGCGAGCCTAACATCACTAAGTTTGATAAAAGTGATGACAAAATTGAAGTAGCTGTTAAAGTTGCAATGCGTCCTGTTGTTGACCTTTCTACTCATGCATCACTTGTTCCAGACTTC
>JAYEIY010000039.1:0-16474 GCA_034660375.1 Verrucomicrobiota bacterium | reverse complement strand
ATTTTTAATTTTTAAAGGTTACATCAGATAACACCCTACTTCATCCAGAAAGGGATATTTTACCGTAGCATGGGGCATTCGCCCTATGTTTCAATCATACATACAAATCGTTCCCTGAAAGGGAACCTCCAAAAAAACACAAAAACATTGAAATTCTCCTCCAGGGAATATTCTTTTCTTATTCATATCCCACCCCGATGCGGTGGACTACGGTGAATATCCCCGGTGGGGATAAAACGGAGATTCTTTTTTAAGAATTGACCTTAGATGAGGTGAAATAATATCCTGGATAAAAAAAAGGGAATCTGAGTTGCTCGATAACTTGGAGCTCTGGAATTAGAATGAAACAGCCCTGCCGAAGCAAGGAACGAGCGGAGGGCTTGCTCTTTCAATTTTCCAATTCGCAAATTCTGCAATTACTAAATTAAATGCGAGCGAAGGGCTTGCTTTTTCAATTTCCCAATTCTCAAATTCTTACTTAAAAATCAGAGTTTATCGTATCGCACCCCGGAATTAAAGTTTATCGTATCGTACCCCAGAATTACAGATAAACACCGATAGACACAAATATTTTAAATTATTTTAATCCTTTCCGAATATTTAACATAATATCCGTTATGCGTACGCTGAAGTGGTGACCAAACGCAATACTCTCAATCTTCACATTACACGCACGGTAATACGCATTTTAGTAGTACGTCATCTCCGAGGACGTGTACAGCTTGTGTTTTCGCTCTCGGAGATAGCGAAGTACTTTGGGAAATGTTTTGCATTACGCGGAGCGATATTCTCGGAGTGAGGAACGAGCGGAGGGCTAAAAACTCCGCGTTTGAGGTCAAAAGGCTTAAATTGATTTGCTCCGCTAGGGCAAATCAATAGAAAATATGCTAACTCCGCAATTTTGAATAATCTTTAGTTAAAAATCAGAGTTTATAGTATCGTACCCCGGAATAAATAATATCCTGGATAAAAAAGGGAATCTGAGTTGCTCGATAACTTGGAGCTCTGGTGTTCTAACTCTCTTATTTCTTTGTCGAGCGTATTGCGAAAGAGAAATAAAACAGGATTCCATACAACGTTATGTGTACTTTTGGCAACACGCCTATTAACAGCAAGAAAACTCATAAATGAATGAACATCATCTTTTGATAAAAGATCAGGATCCTTACCCTTTAAAAAATTATAAAATTGACGTATCCACCCTACATAACTCTGCTCTGTCCTATAAAATTTATGCTGAAGCCGTAAACGCTTAGTCATTTTATCAACCCTTTCTTTCCATTGAACATTGTAGGAAACATTCTTTTCTGACTTTAGTTTATTTCTACTTCCACTTACCTCTAAAAAATAACGATACATTCCCAGTTAATATAATAGACAATAGCTTGTTCCGAGACATTACCACTCTGACCGATAAATTCCTTAAATTTTTTCATGATATAATAATCCCCTATATTATTGATAGTATTAAATAATAGGTGATAATAAATATTTTTTCTTCTAAAAAGTCAAATAGAAAAATGTTTTTTTTGATTTTTGCCTTTGACATCCCTTCATAAAAATATAGAATATTATTCATTTAAGAAAAAGTTAATATATAATAAATTCAATGTTATGCGAAAACCCAAATACATAATAGGAACTGTTATGAAAAAAAATATTATCAACTCGATAGTTTTCTGCCTATGTGCAGTCGTCTTCTCCACGATGGCATATTCCTTACAAAACGACGACCAGAAATACACGCCTCAGGATGGCATAGTTTATCTCTACGGTGCAGGCGGTCCTCATACTGCGCTAATACGTGCTGCAGAAGTGTTTACAAAAAAGATCGGCACGTCTGTTGAGGTGGTATTTGGGCCTGAAAGTAAATGGACAGAGCGCGCCCAGCGTAACGCCGATATCATCTGGGGCACTTCAGAACAGTCGATGACAGCTTTTCTGGAGACATACAAGGAGTTTAGCAGTGACCATGTTGAACCCATCTATATGCGAAGAGTTGTCATTGCAGTTCCGAAAGGTAACCCTAAAGGAATCAAAGATTTCGAAGATTTACTACGCCCGGGAACGAGAATTGTTGTGACCGAAGGTGCTGGTGTTTATAACACTTCTGGGACAGGGGTATGGGAGGATGTTGCTGGTCGGCTTGGATCGTTAAGCGACGTAAAAGCGTTCCGTAAGAATATTGTTGCTTATTCGAAAGGCAGTGGTGCCAGTTTTCGTGCATTCAAAGAACTTGAAGCCGACGCTTGGATAACTTGGAGTCATTGGCCGTTAACACATCCTAATGATGCAGACATTGTCGGAATTTCTTCTGCTCGGGTCATATACCGAGACCTAAATGTTGTCACTAATGCCAAAGCGGATCCTGAGGCAACTGAGTTTATTGAGTTTCTAAAAGGAAAAGAGGCAATTGAAATATTCAAATCTGAGGGTTGGTCTAGATAGAATTTCGCATAACAAAGTCATTATTATAATTTAGGTTTTTTGTTTTAGAATTACTTTTTCAACCGCATTAAAGTTTATTGGTTTTGCAATATAGTCATCCATTCCAGCGTTCAGGCACTTTTTTCTATCTCCCTGTAGGGTATGTGCTGTCATAGCAATTATGGAGATATGTTCTAAAGAGTTTTCCTTTTCATGTTTTCTAATTAACTTTGTAGCTTCGTAACCATCGATTTTAGGCATTTGACAATCCATAAAGATTATTTCATAATTCTTTTTTTTCTTTTTACCGCTATTAATGCCCAATATATCAAGTACTTCCTGCCCATCAGAAACAATATCAGGATTGAGCCCCATTTTTTCTAGAAGTTTTAAGATCAATTTCTGATTAATTTTATTATCTTCAGCAACCAAGATCTTCAAAGATAGAATTTTAGATAAATCATGTATTGTTGATTTTTTAATTTCTTTCCTTTTAATTTTTTTGCCTGATAAAATGGATGTTAAAGCATCAAAAAGCTGTGCTTGTCTGACAGGTTTTGTTAGACATACGTTGAAAAGTTTCTGGGTGTTTATATCTATATCACTTACGGACGAAAGTAAAAGGATAGGTAGTTTTTTCTGATTATAGTTTTTCCTAATGTTATGCAAAAGATTGATTCCATCCATTTTTGGCATATGCATATCAGAAATAACAATATCTATCTTTTTTGCATTTTTGTTTATATAATTCAACGCTTTAAAAGGTTTTAGAAAACTAATTGTTTCCATTCCCCAGTGCTCACATAACCTAGCAAATATTGTCAAATTGGTTTCGTTGTCATCTACAATAAGAACTCTTATATCTTTAAGAGTAGGAATCTTTTCTTTATGATACTCTTTCTGGTCGAGAGATGTTTTTTTAGTTTTTATACTAAAAGAAAAAGTGGAACCATGATTTTCCTTACTCTCCACCCAGATTTTTCCACCCATAGCTTCAGAGAGTCTTTTGCTTATTATTAATCCCAAACCGGTTCCTCCATACTTTCGAGTAGTAGAACTATCCACTTGAGAAAATGCCTTAAAAAGTCGATCCAACTTATTTTTGGGAATTCCAATTCCTGTATCTTTTACAGAAAATTGAAGGGAAATAGAATTATCTTGATCAAGTTCTATTGTTTCTACTTTTATAACAATCTCTCCCTTTTTTGTAAATTTAAGGGCATTATTTATCAAATTTATAAGTATTTGACGCAAGCGGGTAGAATCTCCTTCAATATATAAAGGAACATTTTTCCCAATAACATAAAGCAATTCTATATTTTTTTTTGTCGCTTTTTCTGCCATTAAATCAAATACATCTTCTATTAGGGTAATTATTTCCAAAGGGTTATTTTCCAAATCCAGTTTACCTGACTCTATTTTTGAGAAATCAAGAATATCATTTATAATTGTTAAGAGAGATTCTCCTGAAATTTTGATTGTTTCAACAAAGTCTATTTGTTCTTCACTTAGTTTTGTGTTGACTAACAAATCAGTCATGCCAATAACTCCATTTAGGGGAGTACGTATTTCATGACTCATTGATGCCAGAAAGGTTGATTTAGCTTTTGTCGCGGCTTCTGCTTTTTCTTTTGCAGTAATAAGGGCTTGTTGTGTAGACTTTAACTTTTTATTAGCTTCTTTAAGAAGATTCTGTGTTCTTTTCCATTGAGTAGAAGCCGATTCAAGAATCTTCACTTTTTGTTGAAGTTTTTTACATTTATTATTTAAATTTTCAGACATAATTTCAACGTTAAATTGTGTGTTTAGCTTATTTTTTTAAGAGGCAATAAAAATTTTCCAAAGATCTGGTTCTTTTAAACTATATCGGGGTAAATCAAATCCAAACCACATGAAAGATTATTTAGGTAGTCTTTAGCTGCAGCAACATCATATTTAGAAATAATGGAGCCGTGTTGTGGAAGAATAGCATTAATGGTTAAATTCCCAAGATTTTGTAAAAATCCTTTTGCAGCAATATTAGATGCGATATAGTCTGTATGAAAAAGATCCAAAACCATTGTGTGGGCATCAAAATCATCTACTATTAACGTCCAGTTTATATCTATGGCGGCCCAGACATCTCCCGAAAATAAATAACGTGATAAGGTATCATAAATAGTGAAAGCTCCAGGAAAATGCATAAAAGGAGACTGGACAAAGTTTATTTTATTTCCGGAGGAAAATCTGAATTCTGATATTTCTGAAGCATCTATAAAATCGTATTCTCCGCTATCATAAAATTTTAAGAGGACATTAGCCCTAGATGTAGATATAACTTTAATCGATGGGTTAAGTTCTATCCATTTAGACATAGAACCTGCGACATCTGGATCTTGATGAGAGAGAGTAATTGCAATTAATTTGTCAAGAGAGATAATCTCTGAAACACGTTTTTTAATAAAAGAAAATGTATCTATTGCACCAGGATCAATAATAATAGCCTCATCATTGTCAACCAGTAAGTAGGTGTTGCAACGAAATGCTGTATTCTGAACAATTCCAAGCCAATATATTTCATGATTATTGTTACTAAAAAGACAGACGGGTTGTTCTATTAACGCATCAATATTTATACTTTCATTTTTTCTTTTTGTTAAATCAAATTTATACATGCTCTTTTTCCTTTATTACCTTATTTTGTTTAATCTTTTTTGCTAGTATCCTGTCGGACTTAGCAAAAGTTAGAATAAGTTTTAGCATTTTATAAAAGTCAACATCCTGCCAATTTTTAGGAATTTTCAAATCCTGGAAGAATTTGTCTGTTTTTTTCATTGTCGTAAAAAACACGAAAACAGTCAGAAAAATCTTCAAAATTATCTATTTATCTAATATTTGGCTAGAAATTCATATATCTTTCACGCCTAGCCTAAGTTATTCTTATTATTAAAAATTACAAGTTTAATTTATTCTTTTTAAGAATTGATTCTGTCTAGTTTTCTTCTGTTTTATCTCGTTTTGGATTTTATTAGTTTTCCATTTATTTTTTTAGCGCTTCAATAGTATATTTAAATTTATAGACATCTGGTTTTATGCAATATTCATCTCTTGTTTGGGGGCCACAGCTTCCTGTTCCCACGCCACGTTGTATGTGGTCAATAGTAATAAATGTCTCTTTTCGTTTTTTCCGTTCCAATTCATTTGTATGATAGGAAGAAAATATATCCTTATCTGTGTAATGACTTACAGTGAATTCAAAACGTTGATCAGATTTAAATATTAAGCTTATCTTTTCATTAGAGAGTTTCATCCAGCGGTTATCTGTCTTATTTCCATGAGTCTGTGGAAGTATATAAGGGACATATTGTTCATCTACAGTACTATGATAATGTCTTACGGGAGCACCTGCATCTCTATCTATATAATTTTCATGGGGGCCGCGTCCAAACCATTCTAGTATTTCAAAATCTTTTGGTGTTGTCATTTTTACTCCAACGCGTGGCAACGAGGGTAATTGTGAATTATAGTCTATAGTATTTTCTACAACTATTTTTCCTTCTGAAGTAATTGTTGCAATCTGTTTATGAACAATCTCTTTGTTTTTATCAGAACCAATCCAAATTATTCTGCAAGCAATAGCAACACCTTCGTTTACTTTTTCTAATTTTATGAATTTTTCCTTAATTTTGAGTTTATTAAAGCCAGCATTCAGCCATTGCCCCATTGGTTTATCTTCTTGCCCACTCCATCCACGAATCCCATCATTATCTGTTGTAGCACGCCAGAGATTTAGAGTTGGACATTCATAAAAAAGACTATCTCCCGCAAAAGTTATATTAGAAATAATAGAATTTTCTTTATCTACTTTTATAGTTAGCTCTCCGCATGTAATTATTGCACTAGAATCTGTTTCCTTGAGAAGAATCTTTTGGAGTTCTTTTTTCTGATTCTGTTTATCTCCTTTAAAAGGCATTGCAAACTGCTCCCAGGCAACCTCATGTCCGGCTTTTAAAGCAGGAGTATCATTTTTTTGGATAAAGTGAAATATTAGATGACATTCCTGCTTTATTTTCATTTGAGGTTTTTCAAAATTCACACTAATTTCTTGAGTTTCCTGTGGTTTGGCAGTCAATTCAGGCAAAAATCCAGTTTGTACCACATCTCCATCAATAAGTAATTCCCAAGTTCCTTTGAATTCTGATAAATCACTAAAGTATTTTTCATTGCATATTTTGAATTTTCCATCTTCAAGAGAAAGAGGTTTTACTTCGATGGGTTGAGCCAGTTTTTTAAATTCATACATAGGTGGATGGGGAGTTCTATCGGGCCAGATCATTCCATTTATACAAAAATCAAAATCGTGAATATCTTCGCCGAAATCTCCTCCGTAAGCCCAGTAATCTACTCCAAATTCATCTGTTTTTTTAAGTCCCTGATCCATCCAGTCCCAAATAAAACCACCTTGAACACCATGGAGATTTTTAAATATGTCCCAGTAATCTTTTAGGGAGCCACCGCTATTACCCATGGCATGTGCATATTCACATGGAATATAGGGACGAGGATCATCTACTTCGTTAATCCATTTTTTTATAGCCTCAATAGAAGGATACATTGGACAGAAAGTATCAGTTGCATGTGATCCTTTTTTGCTTTCATAAGAAACACCACCTTGTCCCCATTCATGGTGTATAGTGCCTTCATAGTGAAGAAGACGACTGGAATCATAACCTTTAATAAAACCTGCTGCCATATCATGATTGGGGCCGTATCCTGACTCATTGCCAAGCGACCACTGAAAAATACATGGATGATTTTTATCACGATGAACCATACGCATTACACGATCCAAAAATGCTGGAGCATAATGTGGTTCACGACAAATCGCATCATAATAGTCGTGAGACTCAATATTTGCTTCATCAATAACATAAATACCATATTCATCACAGAGATCATACCAGATTACGTCATTTGGATAATGAGAAGTACGCACTGCATTAAAATTAAATTTTTTGAGTAATTTTATATCTTTGAGCATATTTTCTTTAGAAACAGTTTTTCCAGTTTTTTCATCATGATCATGTCGATTTACGCCTTTAATCAAGACGGGTTGTCCATTAATAAGAAGTTCTTTATTTTTTATTTCAATTTTTCTAAAACCAATGCGACTAGAAGTTATTTCGACAATTTTTCCCTCTTTATTTTTTAGTAATATTACAATTTTATAGAGATTAGGAGTTTCAGAATTCCATTGAAGCGGTTTTTGAATATCATAGGTAATTCTAAAAATATTATTGGTTAGTTCTTTATTTTGTTGTTTTTTGAATGAGTTAATAGGAACAGCATTGCACTTTATAGTCTCTGGAGAGGATAAAATCTTTTTTTCTGATGGATCATACAATTCAAACTCCATTTGATACATATCAAGAGTTTCTGTTAATGAATCTATTTTTGCTTCTATAAAAAGCGAACCATTTTCGTAATTATCATCTAAATCTCCTCGAACAAACAAGTCTTGAATAAAAGTTGTCTCTGTAGAGTAAAGATAAACATCTCTATAGATTCCAGCCATCCACCAGTGATCCTGATCTTCAATAAAGCTGCCATCTGACCAGCGTATAACTTCGACTGCAAGAGTGTTTTTTCCCTTAACTATAAATTCTGTAATATCGAACTCAGCAGGAGTACGGCTTCCTTTACTCATACCCACTTTTTTACCGTTAACATATACATAATACATACTTTCAACACCCGCAAAATGAATAACCGTACGGCGATTATTCCATTCAGAATCAATGTTAAAAGATCTACGATATAATCCTGTCGGATTTTTTTTTGGAACATAAGGTGGCTTATTGGGAAAAGGCATTTTTACATTTGTATATTGCGGGTAATCACCGACGTCCTGGAGTGTCCAATTCCCAGGAACCAGTATTTCATGCCAGGATAAATCGTCAAAATCAGAAGCAGTAGATTCATCTAAAAGAGATTCTGGATTATTAAAAAGTTTGAATTTCCAATTACCATTGAGAGATTTATACCATTTGCTTTGTTCTTCATCAAGTGTAAGTGCAAATTCAAGGTTTTCAAAAGGATAAAGTGTAGCTCTTGGTGCAACTCTGTTGTATCCTGTAAGCTGAGGCATTTCCCATTCTTTTCTTTCTCTAGCATTGATAGTCATAATAAAATCTCATTTTAAAATTGACATAACTGGCTTTGCGACAACTGTCTGTTACGGTTGTTACTACTCGCTTTGCTCATTGCTGGCGTAAACTCAGCCTCGTTGCAAGCAAAGTTAGTTCTAAGAACAAAAAAATAAAGTTAAAAGATAAAAAAAACAGCTTTATGATATTATTTTACTTAACTCTTGAAGTGATTATTTTTCAAAATTTTGTATAATCTCTGGCTTTGCAGATTCAATACAAACTTCTTTTTCTAAACATATTCTTTTAAAAAAAACATTTTTTCCCTATACAAAGTAAGATTATCTGCTAAGTTCGACGGATTCGATTTATAAATATCCCTAGAACCAAAACGAGAGGAAAATTATGTCATTAATAGTTGAAGGGCTTAAGCTCATGGTGGTGGGTATGGGAACCGTTTTTGTGTTTCTTATTATCATGATTATGTTAATAATCCTTAATGCAAAAGCATGTGTTCCTTTTTCCCATCTTTTGAAAGATGAAAGTAAGTCAGAAGGAACTAAGGCTGACAATAAAAAAGAAAATGGAATTTTAACCGCTGTTATTACCGCAGCGATTCACAGATATAGAACTGAGATGAAAAATAAATAAAAAGGAAAAAATATGAAAAAAATCAAATTTATGGATACAAGTTTTCGGGATGGGTTTCAATCTTGCTTAGGCGCACGTGTAAAAACAAAGGATTTCATCCCAGTACTTGAAGCAGCTGTTGATGCAGGGACAAAGAGTTTTGAAGTGGGAGGAGGAGCACGTTTTCAAAGTCTCTATTTCTACTGTCAGGAAGATGCATTTGATATGATGGATGCCTGTCGCAAAGCAGCTGGACCGAACATAAATCTTCAATCTCTTGCTAGGGGAGTAAATGTAGTAGGTCTTTCATCTCAATCCAGAGACGTGATAAAACTACACGCCGAAATGTTTAAAAAACATGGTATCTCAACTATCCGTAATTTCGATGCCCTCAACGATATTGACAACCTGGATTGGTCAGGAAAATGCATATCTGAAGCCGGAGCAAAACATCAGATTGTAATTACAATGATGTCTCTTCCTCCGGGAATAAAAGATTCATATTCACATAGTGCAGATTTCTATATCGACAAATTAAAAGAAATCCTTGCTTCAGATATTCCATACGACAGTGTATGTTTTAAGGATGCATCAGGAACCTCTACTCCAGATACAGTCTATAAAACAATAAAAGCTGCAAAAAAACTACTTGGAAATAAAGTTCCTCTTCAATTTCATACTCATTGTACCGCTGGTGTTGCGGTTGCTGCTTACATTGCAGCGGCAAATGCAGGAGTAGATATAATAGACTTGGCTATGGATCCTGTTTCTGGTGGAACAGGACAACCGGACATTCTTACCATGGAACATGCATTCCGTCACACCAAGTTTACCCTTGGCATCGACATGGGAAAAATAATAGAAGTAGAAGAACTCTTTGCAGAAAGATTATCTGAATACTTCATTCCTCCTGAAGCTCGCGAAGTCTCTGCTATTATTCCTCTTTCTCCAATGCCAGGAGGTGCCTTAACTGCAAACACACAGATGATGCGCGATAATAATTGCCTTGACCTATATCCAAAAGTAATCAAAGCAATGAAAGAAGTCGTTGCTCGCGGTGGTTACGGAACATCTGTAACGCCAGTATCACAGTTTTATTTTCAACAGGCATTCGCTAATGTAACACAGGGACCCTGGAAAAAGATGACAGAAGGATACGGAAAAATGCTCCTCGGATATTTTGGAAAAACCCCTTCTTCTCCAGATCCAGAATTGGTAAAATTAGCCTCAGAAGAACTCGGACTTGAACCGACAAAAGAAAAAGTAGTTGATATAAACGACAAAGACTCCTCTCTCGGCATAGATGTTGCAAAAGCCTTGCTCGAAAAAAATAATCTCGAAGCTACAGATGAAAATCTTTTTATTGCTGCAGCATGCGAAGAAAAAGGTATCAAATATCTTCTCGGCGATATGCCATTAGGAATTAGAACCAAAGTTGCTGAAGAAAAAGCGCAGTTTGAACGTTATTGCAAAGAACATCCTGAAGAAGCTCCAAAAACGGATGCAAAACAAGAAGATACAGGCAATTATACCGTAGTTGTTGATGGACAACAATACAGTGTACAGGTAGCACCAGGAGATGGAGATATAAAAATAGAAAATATTTCTTCGTCTGAAACTTCCGCAGCCTCCGCTCCAACTTCATCCGGCGTCATAAAAGAAATTCAGTCACCTATACCAGGAACCGTAATGAAAACTCTCGCTCAAGTAGGAACAAAACTTTCTTCAGGCGATACTATCCTTGTTCTTGAAGCAATGAAAATGGAGCAGGTAGTGAAAGCTGAATTCGATTGTACGGTAAAATCTATTGAGGTAAAAGTAGGTGATACAGTTTCTGCTGATCAGACCGTTGCCACCGTTACAGTATAACCTAATAAAAACGGATAATTACAAATGTCGAAAAAAACATATTTGATATTCATGCTCTGCATAGCAGGTCTTTTTTGCTTTTCTGCTGATAAAAAAGCTAATACAGAATTTTATCAGCTTATGCCTTTAAAGGATGGAAGTATAGAAATAGTATATAAATGGAAAGACCCAGCGGTTGTTTACGAAGTTGCAGTGGAAAAAGGAGAAATTGCATATTCTGGACGCCCCCTCTGTATATTAAGCTTTAAACAAAAGGAAGTTCAATCAAGAAGTAAAGCACATATTAAAATTGGGATAACATCTAAAGTCATAAATGTTCCTATAAAATTGGGTGATACAGTCAAAGAAGGAGATATTTTGCTAACTCTTCGCCCCGAATTTATCGCACACGACTCAGCGGTTAGTGAAAAAGGCGAAAAATCCACAACCATCCTGGGTCTTATGAACAAAATTTGGCACAGCACAGGTCTCTACGAAATTATTGTTCAAACTGGCAACGACTGGAGACTTGGAATCGGAAGAATTATAATGATTTTTGTGGGCATACTTCTACTGTATCTCGCCGTTTTCAAAGGTTTTGAACCGCTTTTGCTGGTCCCCATAGGTTTCGGAGCAGTTCTTGCAAATATCCCTATTGCCGCAATTGCCGGACCGGATGGAATACTTGGAATGATTTATAAAATAGGAGTTCAAACCGGTGTGTTCCCTCTCATGATATTTATGGGAGTCGGGGCAATGACCGATTTTGGTCCCTTAATTGCAAACCCGAAAACCGCCATCTTAGGGGCTGCTGCACAAACAGGGATATTCTTTGCCCTTGTTGGAGCACTTGCACTTTCTGTCTGGGTTCCAGGAATTGATTTTGGTCTAAAGGATGCCGCCTCCATCGGGATTATTGGGGGTGCGGATGGTCCAACAGCAATTTTTCTTACCAGCAAATTAAGCCCCAGTCTTTTAGGCTCTGTTGCAGTTGCAGCCTATTCCTATATGGCGCTGGTTCCTATTATTCAACCTCCGATTATGAGAATGCTTACAACAGTTGAAGAACGAAAGATAAAAATGAAACAACTAAGAAATGTTTCAAAACTTGAAAAGATCTCATTCCCTCTGATCATTACGCTTCTCTGTGCAATGCTTTTGCCGGATGCAGCTCCACTGATTGGTATGCTGATGTTTGGAAATTTTATGAAGGAATGCGGAGTTGTGGATCGTTTGAGCGATACAACACAAAATGCACTGATAAATATAGTTACAATCATGCTAGGACTTGCTGTCGGATCCAAATTGTCAGCAGATAAATTTCTAAACATGGAAACCCTGGGAATTGTCCTATTGGGATTAATTGCATTTTCAATAGGAACGACTACGGGTGTTCTTCTTGGAAAATTGATGTCAAAACTCTCGGGAGGAACCATAAATCCACTGATTGGAGCTGCAGGAGTATCCGCTGTTCCCATGGCAGCACGCGTGGTTAATAAAGTTGGACTCGAAGAAGATCATCATAATTTCCTTTTAATGCATGCAATGGGACCAAATGTTGCAGGGGTGATAGGCTCCGCGGTTGCCGCAGGAGTTCTACTCAATGCACTGATGTAGAGATAATTAAAAATCTAGTATTTTATGGTAATAAGATTGCCAGATAGGTCTAATTTTCCATTAATTCAAATTGTTAAATTTTCACATGGCAAGAGTAGGAATATATCCTGGGTCTTTTGATCCGGTTACCAATGGGCATCTGGATGTTATCAAGCGAGCCTCAGGCTTATTTGATAAACTGATTGTCATAGTTGCAGTGAATCCACAGAAAAGAGGTTTTTTCTCAGAAGAAGAGAGAATTTCTTTTCTGGAAAGATGCTGCAAAGATTTTACATGTGTAGAAGTTCGCTCATTTTCAGGATTACTTCTTGATGCAGCAAAAGATCTTAATGCAATTGCAGTAATCAGAGGATTACGTGCTGTATCCGATTTTGAATGGGAATTTCAAATGGCACTGATGAACAGGAAACTGGACAGTCGCTATGAAACAATCTTCCTAATGACCAGCCCCGAATATTCCTATGTTAGTTCAACTATGATAAAAGAAATTGCTGCTTTAGGAGGAGACCTAACCCCCTTTCTTCCTGAATTTATAGTAGAAAAACTCAAGAAAAAAATCAAATCAAATACAGACAATGAATAATTTCCCAGAACTTTGCGTACATCAAATGCTTATCCCCCCCGAAGGGATGAATCTTTCAGGGAGTATCTCTGCCAAGATTTTTGGAGAAATAAAAGGCAGAGTATTTTTGAAAGCCCCATTGCAATATGATCTGCATATTGAAAAAATGGCAGCAGGCACCCTTATTAAAGGCTCAGTTAAAACAAAAATAAATTGTATTTGTGATAGATGTCTTCAGCCTTTTGAGCAGGAAATAAGCTCAGATGAAGTATGTCATTTTATAGAAAATACAACAGATGACATAATTGACTTGACGAATGATATTCGAGAAGATACTTTACTTTGCATTCCACAAACAGCCCTCTGTTCTACGGATTGTAAAGGAATTTGTCCTCAATGCGGAAAAAATCAAAATAATGAAAAGTGTAAATGCACTAACCGAGAAGAGAACAATCAGCTTAGTAATTTAGGCGCAAAACTAATGAACGAACTATCAAAGAATAACGGAGAAGAATAATGGCAGTTCCAAAAAGAAAAACATCAAAAATGAAAATACGCAGTAGAAAAGCTGCAAATCGTTACAAAGCAAAGGATCTACAGATTTCTGTTTGTCCGGAAACGGGTCAACCACACAGAGCACATCGTGCTCATTGGCACGAAGGCAAACTGTACTACAAAGGTGAAGTAATAATGCAGAAAGGTTTGGTTGAAACCGGTGACTAATAATTTGGGAATTGGATAATTGAAGAATTGCATAATTGAGAAATTCTTTTTTATTAGTAAATTAATAAGTGAAATGGGAATCATTTTATGAAAATTGGCGTTGATCTTATGGGTGGAGATAATGCTCCCGAAGCTATTGTCTCTGGTGTTCAGCTGGCACTAAAAAAGTATCAAAATATAGATTTTGTACTTTTTGGACGCCAAGAAGAACTTGAAAATGTTCTTCATAAACACAAACTACTCCATGAGAAACGTGTATCCCTTGTTGATGCACCACAAGTAGTAAAAATGGATGATAATTCTGCTATTGCTCTGCGAGCAAAGAAAAACTCCTCTATAAGCATAGCTGTATCCTATATGAAAGATGGAAAAATTGATGCTGTTGTAAGCGCCGGGCATACCGGAGCGGCAGTGGCATCAAGCGTTGTGAAAATGCGTACTCTTCCAAATATTGACAGACCTGGTATAGCCACAATATTCCCATCTCCAACAGGACCTTTTGTCCTTCTTGATGCAGGAGCAAATGTAGATGCTAAATCAGAACACCTTGTCCAATATGCAATAATGGGTGAAATCTATGCTAAATATATACTAGGAAGAGAAAATCCCCGAATTGGAATACTCAGCATTGGAGAAGAAGAGGAAAAGGGAAACGAATTAACAAAAAAAACTCTTAAAGAGCTTAATAAGCTTCCTATTAATTTTATAGGTAATGTTGAGGGTAGCGATCTTTTTGAAAATAAAATAGATGTTGTTATCTGTGATGGTTTTGTTGGAAATATTGTTCTGAAAACATCTGAAAGCCTAGCAAAATCTCTTAGCAGAATCCTTAAAAAACTTTTAAAGAAGACTCCGGTAAGACTTGCCGGAGCCTTATTGTCACAAAATGCATTTAAAGAACTAAAACGCCTTAGTGACCACGCAGAATATGGCGGAGCTCCCCTGCTCGGGATTAACGGAACCTGTATCATTGCCCACGGATCCTCATCTCCCAAAGCAATAATGAACGCAATTCGAGTGGCAAAAGAATTTATTCAACACGATATTAACCACCGGATTACAAAACGTTGGGAAGCTGTGAATACAATTGAAAATTGAAAATATAGGGGCTGTCCACAGGATTGCGTTAGTAACCCTCTGTGGCTACCCGTTGAAAATTAATAATTGGAAAATTTACTATGTTAAATGGAATTGAGATTGCAGGCATTGGTGCATATACGCCGGAAAAAATTCTTACAAATCATGATTTGGAAAAGATGGTTGATACCTCTGATGAATGGATTACGTCCAGAACAGGGATAAAAGAAAGGCATATTGCTGCAGAAGATCAACCCACATCTGCACTCGCTGCCTTAGCCGCAGAAAAAGCCCTCAATTCAGCAAATATATCCCCCGAAAAACTTGATATTATTATTGTCGCCACGATAACCCCAGATGAACCATTCCCAAATACCGCATGTCATGTACAAAGACGAATCGGTGCAGAAAATGCATTCTGCTTTGAACTGGAAGCAGCATGTTCTGGCTTTCTATATATGTTTGAGGTAGCCTCTGCCCTGATTAAAACAGGAAACTATAACAATGCACTCATTATAGGCGCAGAAAAAATGTCGGCTATTATGAATTGGAAAGATAGAGATACATGTGTCTTATTTGGAGATGGAGCCGGTGCGGTTGTATTGAAAAAAACATCTTTAGAAAAGGATTGTTTTATTGCATCATCTCTTCGCTCAGATGGACAATATACACACTTGTTGCACACTCCGGGGGGAGGTTCTCTTATACCTACGTCTCACGAAACTGTCGATCAACAATTGCAATATTTGACAATGAGTGGTAAAGGTATATTTAAACTCGCCGTAAATGAAATGACGTCCTCATGTAAAAAAGTTCTGGAAAAAGCAGAAATTACCATTGATCAGGTAAAGTGGCTTATCCCACATCAGGCGAATGTAAGAATAATCAAAAGCGTTGGACGAAGCCTCAAAATCCCAACGGAAAGAGTCTATATAAATGTAGATAAATACGGCAATACTTCCTCAGCAACAATTCCAATTTGTATGGATGAGATTAAACAAAACAATCTGGCAAATACAGGTGATTATATCCTAATGACCGCATTCGGTGGAGGATTGACCTTCGGAGCTACATTGATAAAGTGGTAGACATTGCACGAAAAACCTTACAGACATCGAATGAATGAAAATACAAATTTTGTACATAGACATTCTACGAAAAGTATTTTTCACTTCACGCAAAGGTTTTTCCTACACTGTCTATATACCCAACCCAGACAACCCAGAACAATAAATTGACAGAATAATTAAGTGGCAGGAAAGTGAGCCCCCGAACGGTATTTGCGAATGCAAATATTTCTTAGCTCGTAGAGCGGGGAAAGTGAGCCCTCGAACGGTATTTGCGAATGCAAATATTTCTTAGCTCGTAGAGCGGGGAAAGTGAGCCCTCGAACGGTATTTGCGAATGCAAATATTTCTTAGCTCGTAGAGCGGGGAAAGTGAGCCCGTGTTCTGAATTTGAGTAA
>JAYEIY010000038.1:0-3519 GCA_034660375.1 Verrucomicrobiota bacterium | reverse complement strand
CTTCGCTTCTCCGCCTCACGACAGATAACGGTGGTCAGGCTACATACATGAAATGAAAAATTTGTATGCTTGGCTCCTTTCATCCAAGTAGCTATCAATACGTTATTCTGGGCACACGTTCAATAAAGTAAGACGTCTTATTTCTGACATTATTGACACACCCGCCAGACAGGTTCTTATAGAAGGGCTTATTGTTGAAATAAATGAGCTAGGAATCAAAGAACTGGGTATAAAGTGGGATGCCGAAAATCCAGGAGAAATAAATCGACGACTAAATAAACTCAGTTTTGGAAGTCTTGCAAATATAACAGATCCAAATAATATTTCTTTGGATTCTATTGTAAATCTCGGACATCACTGGAAAATAACTCTGCAAGCATTGTTAACTGAGGGAAAAGCTGAAATACTTTCACGACCCAGTGTACTTACTCTTGATAATAGACAAGCAACCATAAGAGTGGGAGAAGATATTCCGATAGCAAATAGCGGAATAATAAGCAATAGTAATAAACTTTCATTTGAGTTTCACTATATTCCTACTGGAATTCTTTTAAATGTGCGTCCGCGCATCAGTGAAGATGCAAAAACTGTCAGCATGATTATAGATGCAACTGTTTCTGCAGAAGTATTGGGGGAAGATCTGGAGATAGTAGACGAAAATGGTCAACTACTTGCAACAGCTCCAAAAATTTCTACGCGTCGGGTTCAAACATACGCACACATTCAAAATAATATGCCATTTATTATTGGAGGATTAATTCATAAGGTTAATACTCTGGAAACGACAAAAGTCCCTATTTTAAGTAAAATACCATTATTGGGAAGGCTTTTTACAGGCAAAGAATATTCCAAAATCAAAAGAGAGGTAATTATCGTTCTCACCCCCTATATTTTACCTAAAAAAAATGCTTCGTGGCCCATTCCGAAAGCAGAAAATATGTTTGACAGTTTTTCTAATGACCTTTTCAGATCAACATATCGCATGCGTGAGAATGATGTATTTGACTTGAATTTTCTTCATAATAATGAGCGTCTAAAAAAAGCACAGAATATCGCAGAAAAAATAATCAGAAAAGATATCCGCTATAGTAAAAAACAACCTTTTTCCTCCTTTTATCATAAAAAAGTCCCTGGAGAAAAAATACTGGTTTTCAGAATGCTTTATGATGTCCTGAAAAGACTTAAAATATATAAGAATATAAATCCCGATCACTTTATTTTCTTTGAATCAAAAGATATGGGCGGATATGATGTCTCATTTGTAGATAAACTTATGGAAAATCTTGTATTGAATCCTCAAAAAGCATACAAAATTACATTTAAACATAAGAAAAATATCTCAGCTTCAATAAAAGAAACATTCAAACAACCCGTCCCAGAAGTATCCCTCATAGATTGTCCAAATAGAAAAATCTGGGGACGAAAACTCTGGGATCACAACATAGATATATCTACAAATGAGACACAAAATACAATTATTCTGCAAAATCACAAAGATATAGATCGATTGCGTCGAGCACTCCTTCTTAAATTGATTGTAGAGAAAAATGGTGGTGAAAATGCCCTTTCTCTTGAAAAAATCAGCGTGGGTAAACAAGTCCTTATGCCAGAAGTGAAAGGAGATCAATATTTTGTCATAGATGCGGATATTGCCAGATATTTCTTCTACACAGAACACTATTATCCCGCCCTAACCAGAAAACTCGAAAATACTATCTCTGAACTGGAAGAAGTACTCAAAAATGAGGAAATACAGCAACTTTTGAAGAAGGATTAAAGAAAAAATAGAATAATACTATAAAGAACGTTACCATTTACGAAAATCTCTTCAATAAAAAATCTTTTCCTTTACACCTTGAGAGAAAAAAAAAAGACTGTATCTTATGTCGCAACTGGTAATATTCGAATTCAGTTTATAATACAAAAAAATGGGTATATAATGAGTCGTGAATGGTTTGAGTCAAGAAGTCTACTTGAAATGAAAATGATCCTTGATAAGGTTGATGGTATTGAAGTTACAGGTGAACATAGCGATGCCCTCTGTGAACTTTTAAAGAGAACAAGAGAAACAGAGAAAAATAAATCCCTCTGTATCGATTGCCTTATACGTCTCGATGAACTTTCTTCTGAATCCTCATGGTTCAGAAATGTTTTTGAAGAATCCGGCAAAAGTGATTTTGTATGGAAAGATTTAGAATCATTCACAGAAGTCTGCCAATCAATACCCTCTAAAAAAGCTCCTTACCTCTTTGATATTACACTTTCTGTAAAAGATGCAGATTGGCTCACAGATCTTGCAGTAATGCTACCCCTAAGATTCATGGCATCCGCTGAAAAAGCAATGAAAGCACGCGAAATAGATGAAAAATTGCTTATTGAAAAAGTAGAAAAACTTTTTGAAAAACAAGATGTCTATTGTGATCATATCCTCTGGCTCTGGAAATCAAATTCCCAAAATAAAAAGAAATTTATTACATCAAGTATTATTTTTAAAACCCTTTCAAGAGAAATTTCTGGAGAATATACAAAAGCACGTGCAAAATTAGCAACTACCATTGAAAAAAAAGAGAAATTTCTTAAAGAACTTTTAGAAGGAGATTCTGCGAAAATTAAAGTGTTTCTTAAGCTCCTTAAACTCTATAGACGTACCTCTAAACTCAATGAAATGAAAGTGAAAACAGCGCTTATAAAGCTCTTCCCAGAATATAGCAATGAAACTACTAAAAAGATAACAAAAACAATAAAAGCATACCCACGCTTAACCTCGATAGCCTCCTACGAACAACGCCGTAAAGAATGGCGCGATATAAACGAAAAAGAAATTCCACAAAATAGCAAAGACATCGGAGTTGCAAGAGAACGAGGAGATTTAAGAGAAAATGCTGAATACAAGGCCGCAAAAGAAAGACAATCCCTGCTCGCAGAAAGATCTGCAATACTAGGAGAAGAACTCAGTAAAATATCTACAACTGCATTTGCCGATATTAAAGTTGCTAAAAAAGTAGTCCTTGGATCCTCTGTAACTTTTGAAGTGGACGGAGAAGAAAAAACCCACCACATCATGGGAGTCTGGGACAGTAACCCTCATAAAAATATCCTCTCATGTGATACCCCACTCGCAAAGGTCCTAAACGGCTTAACAAAAGGTGTAAAATTTACCCATCCAAATGGAAAAAAAGGAAAAATACTGAAAATAACAAAACTTCCTAAAAAAATTGCAAAAGAAGCCGATACCTCAAATGAATAAGAGATAGCCTACGAAAAGCCTTCGAAAAACGAGACTCTCCTAAAACAGAGATACTCTAAAAAAAGATAAAACCGTTTGTAGTAGGGCTGTTTTGCAGCCCGTTATTTATGCTAACGCCCCGCAAAACGGGGCTACTTCAAACGAGACTCCCCCAAAACAGAGATACTCTAAAAAAAGATAAAACCGTTTGTAGTAGGGCTGTTTTGCAGCCCGTTATTTATGCTAACGCCCCGCAAAACGGGGCTACTTCAAACGAGACTCCCCCAAAACAG
>JAYEIY010000037.1:0-16492 GCA_034660375.1 Verrucomicrobiota bacterium | reverse complement strand
TTGTGTTGAGAAAAACTTAGGTCAGCGCCAACAATATTGCGAAAATTTTTTAATTTGAGTTTTTTCAATGACGGCATCTATTTTATCCTCAAATTATTCAATCAGAAATTATATTTAAACCCTGTACGAAAAGCCTCTTTCACTTCGTTCTAAGGCTTTTCGTACAATGTCTATTTAAGTACGAATAGGCATTATCACACACATGAATCCTTCTTCTCCACCTATTGCGAGAGGACTATCGGGATCATTGAGCTTCATAACAAAATCATCACAATCAAGATTTTTCAGTGGATCACTAAGAAATTGCGGATTAAAAAGAATCGTCATAGTAGGTCCCTCATACGAAATATCTACTGCTTCACTGCTTTCCCCCATTTGAGAATTTGCTGTAAGGATAGCCTTATTATCAGCAAACTCAACGAACACTGAATCTTCCTCAGGATCTAGAACAACAATAGATGCACGTTCAAGCGCTTCATTAAATATGATACGCGGGATTACTGCGGTATACTCAAATGCTTCAGGGATAACATGTCTGAAATTGGGATATGTACCTTCAACGAGTTTAGTAATAATAACAGTATCATCGGTAATAAAAGATGCTTTACTATCAGAAAGTTTAACAGTTATTTCTCCATCAAAATCAAGGGATTTAACAATTTCTGCTACCGAGGAACTAGGTAATATAACATCTCCATCTAGTTCACCTGCAATATCTAGTTCTTCTTCAACAAGGGCAAGTCTGCGTCCATCCGTTGCAGCGGATGTAAAGACATCTCCTCTTACGCTCAGCAATATTCCGTTAAGAACATATCGTGATTCATCGGTACTGGCGGCATATGATATTTTCTGTAATGTTTTACGAAATATTTTTTTATTAAAAACAAATTTTCTTACGTCTTTCATGGTTTCTTCTTCTGGAAATTCTTTTGGATCCATACCATTGATTTTAAATCTAACGCTATTACATTTTATTATTGTAGTTAGTGAATCGTTATTATCAAATGATATTATTCCATCAGGAAGTTTATAGATCATGGATGTAAAAGTTCTAGATGGTAGTGTGGTGACACCTTCTTTTTCGGCTATTACTTCTATTTCGGTTTTTATCGAAACTTCCAGATTGGTTGCCCGTAAAATTAACTTTGATTCTTTTATTTCAAGATAAATATTACCTAAAACAGGTATTGTTACATTATTTCCTATAATTGCTGCTACTTTTTTCAAATGATGTACTAATAGATTTTTGTCAATTGAGAATTTCATATGTAGTTCCTTGTTAAATATAATAAAATTTAAAAAATTTGATACTTACATCAAAAGTGCAATGGATAATATATAATAACTTATATATATATAATTTAAACTACTATTAACTATAATCTACAAAATTGTTAATATTTTTTTATTTTTGTACTTAAAAGGCACATAAATAGCTTGTTAACTTCTTTTAAATAAAATGTTAATAACTTAAAGTATTGTTAATAAGGTGTATTGTTAACATGTTGTTTGAGAATTTATTAACATTTGTTTGTGCTGAAATAACCTAGTTATTATCATTTTATTTACAGTAGGGAAATAAATATTTGTAAAGTAATGATTAAAGAACTATAGTAAAAGCATCTTGTTTTATATTACTGTGAAAATTGAATTATATATTTAAGTTTGATATTTTTTGGAGGATTAGAGTGTTTAGTAATGATGAATTTATGTTAGAGCAACTTGTTGGTGTAGGCATGGTAACAGAAGAGCAGGCTGCAAAGGCACTTGAAGAGGCCTATGATCAAAATATGGAACCTCTTGATAAACTTGTTGATTTAAAGTTTATTGATGAAGATGAGTTATTAATGTTTGTAGCTTCGGAATACAGTATGGATACATTTGATATTGATAACTACAAAATTCCTCCTGAAGTTGTTGCTTCTATTCCACCTGATGTTGCTAAAAGATATTCTGTTATGCCTGTTATGATACATGATGAAATGCTTAGGGTTGCAGTTGCGGATCCAGCTAATCTTGAAACTTTGGATGCCTTGCGATATATTTTAAAAAAGGATATTGAAGGTGTAATTGTTGCAAAAAGAAAAATAATAAAATCTATTAATCTTCACTATGGTAGTTCTCAAGAAAGTGTTGAATCATTTCTGACAGATATTACTGAAGGTACGGTTGAAGTTGGTGAGTTAACTGAACAGCATGATGAAGAACTTGAAGGTGGTAGGGAAGATGATGATGCTCCTATTATAAGATTGGTAACATTAATAATTGTTGAGTGTTTTAAAACACGTGGATCAGATATACATTTGGAGCCTTTGGAAAAAAGATTTCGTGTTAGAAATCGTGTAGATGGAGTTCTACATGAGGTAGATAGCCCACCTAAATATTTACAAAATAATATAATAAGTAGATTGAAAATTATGGCTGGTCTTTCTATTACTGAGAAGCGAATCCCACAGGATGGACGTATTTCTGTTACAGTTATTGGAAAAGCTATTGATTTACGTGTGTCTACAATTCCAACCACACATGGTGAATCCATAGTCATGCGTATTCTTGATAAAAGCAGTATCCAGATAGGAATTCCTGAATTGGGATTTTTTGCAGATGACCAGGAACTTATTGACGCTATAATTTCAATGCCTGATGGTATTTTTCTGGTAACCGGTCCTACGGGATCTGGAAAAACAACCTCTCTATATGCATTTTTAAATTCAATTAATGAACCTACAACCAAAATAATAACAGCAGAAGATCCGGTGGAATATGACTTGCCTGGAATAAATCAGGTTCAGATTAGTAATGACATAGGTATGACATTTGTCAACGCATTAAGATCAATGCTTCGTCAGGCGCCAAATATTATAATGGTTGGAGAAATTCGTGATATTGAGACAGGTGCGGTTGCTATTAATGCTGCTTTAACGGGACACCTGGTATTTAGTACTCTTCATACAAATGATGCTCCGGGAGCTGTGACACGTATGATAGATATGGGCGTTAAACCATTTCTTGTCGCTACAGCTGTAAAGGCAGTAATGGCTCAACGACTGGTAAGAAAAAATTGTAAATCCTGCAAAGAAAGTGTGAAAGCGGAACCTAAACAATTGCGATTCCTTGGACTTCCCAAAGATTACTTTGATTCTCTTAACCTTATGGCTGGAAAAGGATGTTCTGAATGTAATAAAGGTTTTAAAGGAAGAGGTGGGATTTTTGAGATATTTATGGTAGATGATTCTATTAGGGATTTAATTTACAGCAAGGCTTCTGCTGATGAAATAAAATCAAAGGCAAGAGCTTTAGGAATGAGAACACTTAGAGATGATGGTCTTAGAAAAGCTGGTTCTGGTTTTACTACATTATCAGAAGTTATTAGAATGACAGCTAGTGATGAAGATGAGGAGGAATAAAAATGACAGAACTTAAACTTGATGCAGAAAGCAGTGTAATATGGCATTTGCTTACCGAGAATAAACTGGCAAGTGAAGATCAGCTTCAGGAAATTTATGATGAACATGTTGAAACAGGAAAGCCATTTATTGAAGTATTACTTAATTATGGTATAATATCTGAAGAAGAACTGCTTTCGAAAATTGCAGAAAATCTTGGAAGTACGTACATAGATGTAAAAGCAATATCTCCTACTAAAAAACTTATTAAAAAACTCTCTGCTCCTATAGCACGAATGTATGGTATTATACCTGTAAAAGAAGAAAATGAAGTTCTTTATGTTGTCGCAAAAGATCCCATGGATTATAAAATGATGGATGAATTGAGCTATGTGATTGGGCAGGAATGTGTAATTATGGTAGGTAAACCCTCTGATGTGGATGCAGCATTGGATAATTTTTATCCGGAGCACACCGAGTCTGTAGATGATATTTTATCTGAATTTGATGGTATGGAGGAGGTTGATGGGGATGATGACTTTAATGAAGCGGAACTTGAAGATATGGCATCTGATGCTCCGATTGTGCGGTTTGTGGATGTCATTTTATATCAGGCAGTAAGTGACCAGGCAAGTGATGTTCACTTTGAGCCTTTCAGAGATGAATTTAGAATTAGATACAGGATAGATGGCGCATTGTATGAAATGCCACCTCCCCCTAAACACCTTGCTGTACCGGTAATAAGTAGAATAAAAGTCTTGAGTGGATTAGATATTTCAGAAAGAAGAATTCCCCAGGATGGAAGGATTGAACTCAGAATTAGTGGAAAGCCGATTGATTTGCGTGTTTCTACTCTTCCTACTGTATATGGAGAAAGTGTGGTGTTACGTGTTCTTGACAGATCTGTTGTAAATCTTAGTTTGGATTCTCTTGGATTTGACGAGATAGTACTTACAAAGTTAAAAGAAATTATTAGAACTCCCAATGGGGTTATTGCTGTAACAGGACCGACTGGTTCTGGAAAGACAACAACTCTTTATTCAAGTCTTAAAGATGTTAATGCTATTACTGAAAAACTTCTTACTGCTGAAGATCCTGTTGAGTATGACCTCGAAGGTATTATGCAGGTTCCGGTAAAGGATAGTGTAGGAATGACATTTGCGGCGGCATTGAAGGCGTTTTTGAGACAGGATCCTGATATTATAATGATTGGTGAGATACGTGATATAGAAACAGCCGGTATGGCAATACGTGCAGCCTTGACAGGACACTTGGTTTTCAGTACACTACATACAAGTAGTGCAGCAGGTACGGTAACCAGACTTGTGGATATGGGAGTTGAACCATTTTTGGTTTGTTCTTCTCTTATTGCTGTTCTTGGACAAAGGTTGGTCAGGAGGGTTTGTCGTGATTGTAAAACAACATTTGAACCTACAGAAGATGATCTTGATAGACTTGATATAACCACAGATTATGTGGGAGATAATAAATTTGCCTATGGAAAAGGATGTACAACATGCAGCAATAGTGGGTATAAAGGAAGAAGAGGGATCTATGAGCTTCTAGTTGTTACTAATGAAATACGAGAACTCGTTAATAACAATGCTCCAACTGCTGCTTTAAGAGAAAAAGCTCAGGAACAGGGAATGTCTACATTACGTGAAGATGGAGTAAAAGCTATCATACTTAAAGATACAACAATAGAAGAAATTTTAAAATATACATAAAAAAATCCTTTTGTTTGTCGGTTTTACAAAATAAATTTTGAAAAAATAGGAGAAATCAAATGTCAGTTGATATGTCGGAATTATTACAACTTGTTATTGACGAAGGAGCCAGTGATTTACATATTTCGGTTGGTAATCCTCCGGTTTTAAGAATGGATGGAGGACTTACACCATTAGATATTGATCCATTGACGCCACAAGATACAGAACAAATGATGAAGTCAATAACCTCTCAAGTACATCAACAGGAAGTTCAAGAGGATGGAGGTACAGATTTTGGTTTTTCTTTTGGTGATGCTGCACGATTCAGGGTAAGTGTACTAAAACAAAAAGGGAGTATAGGTATAGTATTAAGGCAGATTTCTACTGATTTATTGACACTTGAACAGATAGGTTTGCCGGCACCGGTTAAAGATTTGCTTTTTAAACCACGTGGTTTAATTTTGGTTACTGGACCTACAGGTAGTGGTAAATCTACAACTCTTGCTTCTATGATTAATGTTATTAATCAGGAAAGAGATGCTCACATTATTACCGTAGAAGATCCAATAGAGTTTTATCATGAGCATAATCAATGTATTATTACTCAGCGTGAAGTAGGAGTGGATGTCCCCACATTTTCTGAGGCTTTGAGAAGGGCTTTAAGGCAGGATCCTGACGTAATACTAGTTGGAGAAATGCGGGATTTAGAAACAATAGAAGCCGCAATAACGGCGGCAGAAACAGGGCATTTGGTCTTCGGAACACTACATACAACAGGTGCAGCAGAAACGGTGGATAGAATTGTAGATGCATTCCCAACTACACAGCAGGAACAGGTGCGTACGCAGCTAGCCTCATCTATGGTTGCTGTTATTTCTCAGGTACTGTTAAAACGGATAGATAAGGGAGGACGTGTTGCAGCCTTTGAAATAATGATATGTACGGATTCAATACGAAGCCTTATTAGAGATAATAAAACATTTAGAATCAGTTCAGATATTCAAACAGGTACAAAATATGGTATGAATACACTTGATAATCATTTACTGAGGCTTTATGAAGGTGGAATTATTTCATACGGTGATCTTGTAACAAAATGTAAAGATCAAAAAGGTATAATGCAGAAAATGAAAGAAGAAAACTAGACTTTTAAAATAATATTTTCAAAGTATTAATATATAGGAGAAAAATATGGGAAGATTTGTTTATACGGCGATGGATGGTCGGGGAAAGGAAAAAAAAGGAAGAATTGAGGCGCAGAATGAACAAGATGCACAAATGAAACTTAAGGAACAGGGACTTTTTCCAACTTCTATTGCAGAAGCAAAAGGTAAAAAGGGGGGAGGAAAGACCAAGGCTGCCAAAAAGTCAGGAGGAGCTAAAAAAGGTAAATCTATGTTTGCCGGAGGACAAATAAACCTTTTTAAACCTGCATTAAAACAAAAAGATCTTACACTCTTTACTCGACAGTTATCAACACTTCTTGAGGCTGGATTGCCACTGGTTAGAGGGCTGAGAACTCTTGAAAAACAGGCAGGTAAAAATCCGGTCCTTAAAGATATACTTGGAGAAATATGTGCTTCCGTTGAAGGAGGATCAACATTTTCTGAGTCTCTGAAAGCGCATAAGAAAAGTTTTACAAAGTTATATGTTAATATGATTCATGCGGGAGAGGCTTCAGGTGCTCTTGATGAAGTACTTACAAGGCTTGCAGAGTTTATGGAAAAATCCGCTAGATTAAAAGGTAAAATTAAGGCTGCACTTACCTATCCTGTTGCGGTTTTATGTATTGCAGGAGTTATTACATCCGGATTAATGATATTTATTGTGCCTAAATTTGCAAAAATATTTAATGATATGCTTGCGGGAGAACCTCTTCCTGGACTAACCCAATTTGTAATGAGTATAAGTGATTTTATGAAAAATCAATATTTGATTCTTTTTGGAGGAATATTTGCTTTTGTAGTGACATTTAAGATGATAAAGAAAACGAAGTCTGGTTCATTTGCTTTTGATTTTATATTAATAAAAACCCCACCTTTTAGTGGACTTGTTGTTAAGGCATCAGTGGCAACATTTGCGAGAACATTGAGTACACTTATGAATGCAGGTGTATCTATTTTGGAAGCGCTACAAATTGTGAGTAATACATCTGGAAATCAAGTTGTGGCAGATGCCGTTATGGTCGTTCACGATGCTGTAAAAGAAGGTGAGGGGCTTGCAGAGCCTCTTGAATCCACAAAAGTATTTCCTGGAATGGTTGTAAGTATGGTGGAGGTTGGAGAGGAAACAGGAGCACTCCCCGAGATGCTTGCACGTATTGCGGATACCTATGAAGAGGAAGTTGATAATGCTGTTGATGGAATGGTTGCGTTGATAGAACCGGCAATGATTGTATTTCTTGCGATTATTGTAGGGGGAATTGTAATTGCACTCTTCCTGCCATTAATTAAATTGGTTGAACAGTTAGGTGGATAATTAAAATTTGGTTCTTTTTTAAGCCAAAACTGGTTTTAGGATTTTTTTAAATTTAACAACCTGTGGATATGGGGATTGGGTGAAATTTAAATTGCAAATATAATTTTTTTTATTTTACATTCTGCAACTTTTTATTTCTGAGATAAAGATTCCTTTTGCTCCGAGTTTTTTGAGTTGATCCATTATTTTGTTAGCACTATTACTTTCGACCATTGATTTTACTGCGAGCCAATCTTTTTTAGCAAGTTTGGAGACAGTAGGTGATTCTATCCCGGGGGTAAGGTTGCAAGCCGCCTTAAGACAATTTTCAGGTATATCATACTCTATCATTGCGTGGGTTCTTGCAACAAGGATTCCACGCAATCTTTCTGTCAGAATTTCTATTTCATTTTTTTGAGTTATCTCTTTATCACGTGCAATAAGAACTGCTTCTGAAAATAAAACAGTATCTCCAACAATCTTTAATCCAGCTTCTTTTAAGGTTCTTCCAGATTCCACTACATCTGCAATAACATCTGCTACTCCAAGGCGAATTGAGATCTCCACAGCTCCGTCCAAACGAATAATCTTTGCATTTATTCCTCTTTTTGCAAGATCTTTTTTAACTACATTGGGATACGAAGTAGCAATTTTTTGTCCACTAAAATTGGCAGGTAGCAGGGATGATTCATTCGGAACTGCATAATGAAATTTTGATTTACCAAAGTTTAGTTTCATCAATTCAACAACTTCCATTTCTGAATCAACAAGTAAATCATGTCCGGTAATTCCAAGATCCAGTGTTCCATTGCCGACATATACAGCAATATCTCTAGGACGCAAAAAAATAAATTCGATATCATTTTCATTGTCATATAAAGCAAGTTCTCGACCGTAACGTTTACATTTATAGCCTGCTGCAAGCAACAATTCTACAGCATCTTTAGATAAAGAACCCTTATTTGGTATTGCAATTTTTAACATATTTTATTTCCTTTTGTAGACATTGTATGAAAAGTCTTTTTGCTTCGCTAGAAGACTTTTTGCACACTGTCTGTTTCTGTTTGCAGTTGTTTTTGAGCAAACAACACTTAAAATTATTATTATGAATCTGTTCCTCTCAAATAAAGTTCAAAATCTTTGATTTTGAACTTATACAGCTTGTATGGCAAGGTTTATGTATAGATTTTTACAGAGACCGACTCTGCTTCTTCAAGTGCAGCTGGCTTATCTATTTCGACAGAGGCATTTGTTATTCGTTTATCTGTTTGAAGGAGAAGCTGTAGTATTTCGTTTGCGAGTCGTTCTAGCAAATTAAAAGAAGATGAGGTAGCAGTTTGCAGTATCTTTTGTTTAATTGTGTAATAGTCTATTGCGTCGTCTATATTATCGGTTGTTTCAGGAATTTTAGAATCATACGAAAAGCTTAGATTTATTATTATTTTTTGTGCTTTCTTTTTTTCCCATTCATTTATACCTATGAGAGCTTTTGTTTTAAGGTTTTTTATTTGTATTAAAGCCATAATTTTCTCCGTAAACATTTTTAATCTTTATAAAAATTTAATAAAAATAAATAATCAATGGAGTTCAATAGTAATTGGACAATGATCAGAACCATAGATTTTTGATTGAATTGATGCGTTGAGAATTCTTTCTTTTGCCTCTTCGTTTACACAAAAATAATCCAAGCGCCAGCCTACATTTCTTTTGCGAGCAGCACCTCGATAACTCCACCAGGTATATTGTTCTGGCTTGTCATTAAATATACGGAAGGTATCTATCCATCCGTCTGAAATAAATTTATCCATGGATTCGCGTTCGGGTTTTGAAAATCCGGCACTGTTTACATTTGCTTTTGGACGTGCAATATCTATTTCTTTATGGGCAACATTGTAGTCACCGGTAAGAATGACAGTTTTTGTTTTTCTAAGATTATCAGCATGCTCTCTGATTGCGTTGTTAAATGCAATTTTATAGTCTATACGGGCAAGTTCATGTTGTGCATTTGGGTAGTAGCAGTTAATTAGAAAAAAATCATCAAATTCTAGAGTCATGCTACGGCCTTCGCAATCAAATTCTTCTTTATCCATTCCATAAAAAACATTTATAGGTTCAGTTTTTGAATAACATGCTACACCGGCATATCCCTTTCGTTTTGCACTGAACCAGAATGATTTATATCCTTCTGGATTCAAAATTTCTTCATTGAGCTGTTCTTTCATCGCTTTTATTTCCTGAATACACATAACATCGGGGTTTTCAATATTTAGAACATCAAGAAAACCCTTTTTTGTGGCAGCTCTTATTCCATTTATGTTCCAGGACATTAATTTCAATTTTTTTTCCATTTTAATCCACCTTATATTAACCTAAGTATTACAAATATTTTTACTATTTTACCTTAACGGTAATTTGGTCAGAGAGTTTTTCTCGCAGAATCTTCTGGATCAGTTGCAATGTTCCTGTGTGACTGCTCGGGCATGCTTTGCAGGCTCCACTATATGATATGCAGATTTGAGTAACTCCCGATTTATCTTCTGTTATATTTAGCAATTCTACACTGCCACCGTCGCCAGCTAAAATAGGGAGAATCTCATCTGAAAGAATTTTGTCAACAGCTTTTACCTTTGCGACAATAGACATATCTTCAAAATCCACTTTAGAAGTAGGGTCATGTTTTTCCATTTCTTTTCTAACTTTTTCAAGGATATCAACGAGGTAGTATTTTCTTTTTTCATGTCCACCAGGCTTGATGCATGATTTACAAAAACCACCTGCTTTGGTATAATTTGTTATCTCTTCAACTGTTTTTAAGTCATTGTTTTTTATTGCGTCTTCTATTGTGCCAAGACTAACCTGTGCACACGGGCAAACAATATTTTCGTTTTCAATCTCTGATAAATCAATGCCTTTGTATAAAGCTGCAGCGACTTTTATTACGTCATAAGCCATAACACTGCAATGCATTTTCTGGGGAGGTACAGCCGGCTCATCAGGAGCATCTCTGAGTTCTGCTTCAACATCTACGTTAGTTATTTCTAATACCTCATCAACAGTTTTTCCTAGACACATTTCGGTCATCATATCAGTTGCTGCAATAGCGGTTCCACAACCAAAACTTTTGAATGTAGCTTTGATTATTTTATCGGTTTCAGGATCAACAAGCCAGAAAAGTCTGACTGCATCTCCACATGATTCTGCACCATGATCAGCAATAATCAATTCCCCCGCTGCTTTGTCTGCCTCTTCCTGCGAAATTTCTCCAAAATTTTCTGGATTATTCATTCTTTCAACTACTTTATCTGAGTATTGTTCCCAGAGAACTCCGCCTATTAAATCTGTTTTAGCCATATAATAAATCCTTATTTATACATTGCACGAAAAGTTTTTTCACTTCGTTCAAAGGCTTTTCGCACACTGTTTGTTTTTTTCATTATTTAGAGTTTCTTGCGTATTTTTTCCTTATATATGGAAGTTGCATAAGTTTAATAAACTGTTGATATTTTTCTCAGACGCTCTACTGCATTTTTAAATACAGTGATGGTCGTATCTATGTCCTCTTCTGTTGTAAAGCGCGAGAGACTCATTCTTATTCCAGTGTGTGCGAGATCATCGTTAACTCCCATTGCTTCAATAACAGCATCTGCTTGCAAATCTTCTGCAGCACATGCACTGCCCGTGGATGCGGCAATTCCATTTTTATTAAGATCCCAAAGAAGTGATTCACCTTCAACTCCTTTAATACTGACAAACAATGTGTTTGGAACCCTGTATTTACGATCTCCCAGAATAATGACATCATCCAGAGACAAAATAGCATCTTCAAGTTTATTTCTAAGTCTATACACTTCCGTTTTTTCATATTCAAGTGCATCATTTGCCATTTCCATTGCAACCCCCATTCCAACCAGACTGGGTACATTGATAGTTCCCGCCCGTTTGTCGTTCATTTGTTCGCCCCCATGAAAAAGAGGAGAGAATTTTATGCCGTTTCTGATATAGAGTCCACCTATACCTGGAGGTCCATGAAATTTATGGGCACTGAAAGTAAAAAAATCAATTGGAATTTTCTGAATATCAACTTTAATCTTCCCTATTGCCTGAACCGCATCTGTATGAAAGAGAACATTTTTTTGTCTGCAAATATCCGAAACTTCCTTCATCGGAAATATTACTCCGGTTTCATTGTTTGCCCACATAATGGAGACTAAGGCTGTGTGTTCAGTAATTGCATATTCCAGATCTTGAGGATTTATGCAACCTTTTTTGTCCAGAGATAAATATGTGACTTCTACACCCTGTTTTTCCAGAAAGGCACAGGTTTTTGCTACTGAGGGATGTTCTGCAAGAGAGGTAACGATATGATTTTTGTCTCCATTGAGAATCTGATTGAAATAGACGCTTTTAATTATACTGTTGTTACCTTCAGTTCCGCATGATGTTATAATTATATCGTCTTCATCATTAGCATTGATCCCAGCATATAATTGGTCAAGAGCCTTCCTCATTGGGGGATGGAGTTGCATTCCGAATGAATGAAGCGATTCGGGATTTCCATACTGCTGACAGAAAAAGGGTGTCATTATGTCTTTGACCTTGGGGTCAACAATTGTAGTCGCATTATTATCAAGATATATTCTATTCATTTTTAAAATCCTATACCTAATTTTATTTAATTTAGATAGTGTATGAAAAGCCTTTTCGTGCCATGTCTTTTTAGTAAAAAATACTTGAAATTGTTATTTAACAATATCGGAGGTTATTATATATAGCTAATTATAAAACTCAATCGTAGTCAACAAAAAAAGTCTTAAAAATAAAGGATTTAGGAAAAAAGATAAAGTTACTTTCATTTTTAAAAGATTAATCAATCGTGAGTTAATATTAATCTCAAAGAAAGTTCAAAATCTTTGATTTTGAACTTATAGAGCCTATGTGAAAAGGTTTTTGGCTCTTTAAAAAGCTTTTCATCCAGGGGCTACTTATGCTTATTGAGCTATTTTTAATGTTTTACTCTTGAAATATTTTATTAAAAGTTAAATTATAGCTCTTGCTGAAGAACATAGAATAATTTTAAATAAAAAGAATATTTTGAGGATATAAAAATTATGACAAAAAAAGAAGATCTTGTTGAAGACAAAGAGAATAGAGAGGCAGTAGAAGAGCAAATGCTTGGAGAGGAGGAAGTAAAGGAAGAAATTGAAGAAGAAATTGAAGAAGAGATTGAAGAAGTAATTGAAGAGGAGAAAGAGAAGATATTTACTCCGGAAGAGCAGATAGCCGAATTAGAGGAACAACTTACTGAAATTAATGATAAACGCCTGAGGAAGGCCGCCGAATTTGATAACTATCGTAAAAGAATGCAGAAAGATCTGTCAGAGACCCGTTTTTTCTCCAAATCTATGGTTATAGAAGATTTTTTGCAAGTTTATGACCATTTTCAAATGGCAATGGAGCACTCTAATAAAACAGATGATATTAAAATCCTTCTCGAGGGAATGAATCTTATTCTCAGTGAGTTCACAAGGACATTTGAAAGTCTGGGACTCAAAAAAATGGAAACCATTGGAGAAAAATTTGATCCAAATCTGCATGAAGCTGTAGAGCGCGAAGCATCATCGGAAGTAGATGAAGATTTTATCATTCGTGAGTGGAAATCGGGATATAAGCTTGTAGATAGACTCCTTCGCCCAGCTTCAGTTGTTGTAAGTTCCGGAAAAGAAA
This sequence comes from Verrucomicrobiota bacterium, assembly GCA_034660375.1. Lineage (GTDB taxonomy): Bacteria > Verrucomicrobiota > Lentisphaeria > UBA2565 > JAYEIY01 > JAYEIY01. The sequence goes on along the minus strand of JAYEIY010000037.1, from coordinate 3,216 downwards.
AAAATAATGAAGAGGAGAAATAAAATTTTATGTCACAGGATTATTACAGTACTTTAGGCGTAAATAGAACTGCCTCACAGGATGAATTAAAAAAAGCATATCGTAAATTGGCTATAAAATATCATCCAGATAAAAATCCAAATGATAAGTCTGCTGAAGATAAGTTTAAAGAAGTTTCGGAAGCTTATGAAGTCTTGGGTGACAAACAAAAACGCAGTAGATATGACAGTATTGGACACGATGCGTTTACTCGAAAGGGCTTTGGCGGCGGTGGTGCTGGCGGTGGTGCTGGAGGCATGCACGATCCATTTGATATTTTTAGTCAAGTCTTTGGGCAACAAGGTGGAGATATTTTTGACAACTTTTTTGGTGGTCGAGGAAGATCTAGTACTTCTGCACGTACAGGATCTGACTTGCGCTATGATATGACCGTGGATTTTGAAGATGCTGTATTTGGTACAGAAAAGAAAATTAACATTCCACGGGCCGAAACTTGTTCTAAATGCAGTGGGAGCGGTTCGGAACCAGGGACAGGAAAAGTTACCTGTAATCAATGCGGAGGAACGGGACAGGTTACCGTCTCTCAGGGATTTTTTAACCTAAGACAAACTTGTCCGGCATGCGGAGGTGCAGGAGAAAGAATAGAAAAACCTTGTACTGCATGTGGTGGAGAGGGCAGAGTACATAAAAAACATAAACTCAAAGTAAAAATACCTGCCGGAGTCAAAAGCGGGACACGTTTGCGTATGTCAGGAGAAGGAGAAGCCGGAATAAGAGGTGGTTCTCGCGGAGACCTCTATATTGTTATTGCTGTTAGACAGCATGAACTATTTCACAGAGACGGAGATGATCTCCTTTGTCAAATTCCTCTTGATTTTGTAACAGCCACACTTGGCGGAAAACTCGAAGTTCCAACAATAAGTGGAATCTCAAAAATAACAGTTCCCGCCGGAACACAGACTGGAACAACATTTCGATTAAAAGGAAAAGGTGTACCCTCTATTCGTGGATATGGTAGAGGTGACCAAAATGTACAAGTAATTATTGAAACCCCAACCAAATTAAAGCATGAGCAAAAAACACTCCTCCAAGAATTTGCAGATAAAAACAAAGATAATAAATCCCTCCCTAAAAAAGAAAATTTTCTGAAAAAAGTAGAAAAATTCTTTAAGAAAAGATAAATTATCCTTGCACAATAAGCATTTGTCCTCTATAATTCTTGGATGTTCTTAGAAACAAGAGTTTTTTCTAAAACTAATAAAAAGGTATCAATAATTATGAAAGAAAAACATAATTATTTAAGTGAAATTAAAGAATTACGTAAAACTATTGCTGAATTGGAGCTGGATAAAAAAAAGCTAATGGAGGATCAAGAAGAACTCTCTGTAATCTATCATAATGCTCCCATTATTATGATTTTGGTGGATAAAGATGTAAATGTAATAAAAATTAATTCCCATGGAGAAAAATTTGCAAAGAACAAGGGGTATGAATCTTTTGGGGAAGCGATAGGAAAAGTTCTTGGTTGTTTACATAATTTTGATGATTCCAAAGGATGTGGATACGGACCTTTTTGTAACAAATGCCCCATTCGCAATACGGTAATAGATACTTTTAAGACGGAAAAACCTCATAAAAATGTGGAAACAACCCTGCCGTTTATGAGAAATACTGAAGAAAAAAACATGACTTTTCTTCTCTTTACCTCAATAATTAAATTTAAGCAAAAACCCCTTGTTCTTGTCTCTTTTTTGGACATAACGGAAGAAAAAGAAGCCAATGAAGAACAGGAGAAACTCAGAGAAAAATTATTTCAAGCACAAAAAATGGAGTCAATTGGTCGTTTAGCTGGTGGTGTAGCACACGATTTTAATAACAAATTAGCTGTAATTCTCGGTTATGCAGAGATGGTAAAGGAACAAGTAGATTACAATTCTCCTTTACACGACAAACTTGAAGAAATCTGTAATGCAGCAACACATTCCAGGGATATTGTTAAACAGTTGCTCTCTTATGCACGAAAAGAGAAGATTTCTCCTAAAATCATAGATTTAAATCTAGAAATCTCTCAAATGCATAATATGTTGCAATTTTTGATTGGAGAAAATATTAAGCTTATCTGGTCGCCGGGAACCGATATTTGGGCACTTAATATTGATCCCACACAGATAAACCAAATTATAGCCAATCTTTGTGTAAATGCCAAAGATGCAATCAACGAACAAGGAAATATTTTTATTAAAACAAAAAATGTTTGTGTTGATGAAGCATATTCTGCTACTTGTCCCAGTGCTATTCCCGGTGATTTTATTCTTTTGGAAATTAGTGATGATGGCTGTGGGATGGATAAAGATATTTTCGATAAGATCTTTGAGCCTTTTTTTACTACGAAGGGGCTTGCAGAAGGAACAGGGCTTGGGCTTTCTACTGTTTTAGGTATTGTTAAACAAAATAATGGTTTTATTTACGTTTATAGTGAAAAAGAACACGGGACAACTTTTAAAATTTACTTTCCCAGATATTGCGGAGAAGGTTCTAAAACAATTATATCTGAGAATCCTTTGCAGAAAAGTTTGTTTGCAAAGGGAGAAACAATACTTTTGGTGGAAGATGATCCTGAAATAAAGAAAATGACACAAATAATATTGAAAGAATTTGGTTATAAGGTATTTGCGGTTGATTCTGCTAAAAAGGCTTTAGAAGTTGCAGACTTTCATAATGGTCCGCTTGATATGCTTATTTCCGATGTGGTTATGCCTAACATGAACGGCTGTAAATTGGCAAATAAAATAAAATCCATTTATCCTAATATTAAAATTCTGTTCATGTCGGGGTATACAGCAGATATACTTACTGACGAAGATATCCTGAAAGAAAAAATAAATTTTCTTCAGAAACCATTTTCTAGAAATAATCTACTTATAAAAATAAGAGAAATATTGGATGAAGATACTATGGAAGAAGAAAAATAATAGGTTCTTTTTATATCCCAAAATATGTCTTTTTTACGCTAAAACTCAGAACTCTGATGTGCGAAATAAATATTCTATTGAATATGTATAGCGCATGTATTCAACTCTTGTTAATTAATCCAGAGCTCCAAGTTATCGAGCAACTCAGATTCCCTTTTTTTATCCAGGATATTATTCCACCTCATCTAAGGTCAATTCTTAAAAAAGAATCTCCGTTTTATCCCCACCGGGGATATTCACCGTA
>JAYEIY010000036.1:0-3528 GCA_034660375.1 Verrucomicrobiota bacterium | reverse complement strand
CTGTGCGGCTCCCATTGTTCTTGCAGAGGCAAATCTAATTTCAAAGAAAAGAATTACTGCGCATCCTTCGGTAAAAGAACGTCTCATAAATGCAGTTTATACTGGTTCTATGACTGAAATAGATGGCAATACTATAACTGGAAAAGGTCCTGGTGCAGCTGTAGAATTTTCTTTAAAAATAGCAACTGCTCTAGGAGTTGAACGGGACGCAAAAACTCTTATTAAGCAGATGTTTTTTTAAAGTAGGCAATGTTTTCCTGGAAATGCTAAGCCCCTACTTGGCAATCTGGAAATGTTAAGCCCCTGCTTGGCAATCTGAATAATGTTTTTTGCTGAGCTGGGTCTCGGCGTTCCCAAAAAACCTTTTAGTACAACGTCTATTTAGAAAATTCCTCTAGCATAATCTCTAGCTTATCATCCTTACCCAGAAAAACTCCAGAATCTAATATTTTATTCAATTTTCGGTTCTGCCATAATTGTATTTTATAGAGTTCTGCAAAGCTAAAATCGGCGACTTGACCGCCCTGCCCTCCTACGAGTTCGCCTCCACGTCTAACATTATCCTGCATATATCCGGGAAGTCTAACATGATATGGATTTCTTTTTACTTCTTCAACATGAAACGATGTAGCCGTCATTAAAATTCCCAAATTTTCTGCAGTTGCTTCTACCATAATATTAGGATCAGACATGGCAGCCCAAAACTCGGTTTCCACAATAAAGCATTTAAATTCTTCCGACATTTTTGATAGTGCATCCATAATAAGATAGTGTGTTCCAATGTGTGTACTATTCCAATCATCTCCATGGGGGAAAAAGATAGCTTTAGGATTATTTTCCTTCAAAAGTTCACAAATTTTCTCAACACATTCATTCCAATGTTTCTTATCATTATTTCTTGAAGTAAAATTGATTTTATCAAGAGAACCTCCGCGTGGTTCAAGGATTCCAAATCCTAAATAGTTACATGCATTGGACAGTTCAGCAAAACGTCCTTTCTGCCTGTCAACAGCACTTCCAAGGGTAATTGGGACATCAAGAACATCCATTCCGCATTCCCGCATTAATCGCAAAGGAAGTAATCCGATAATACATTCATCATCAGGATGTGGTGCAAAAATAAGAACCTTTGGTGCATTTTCAGAAATTTCGTTTTGTTCAATTGCAGAAAAGCCACCGAGTTGGTTCGTTTCTGCATTTTTATAATTTACTTCACATTTTTCTGCGTATTCAATATATGGGTTCATCTTTTTTATTTCTCCTTTTTATTTTTTAATATAGGGTCGTAGTAAATACTTGAGAAAATATTATTTGAGCAAAAGTAGGATAGGCAGGAATGCCTACGCTACTTCCATTTCGCATAACTCTAATTTTTTAATAATATTTATGATTTTAAGTGTTATTTGCTCAAAAAAGAACTGCAAGCAGAAAAAGACTTTTCGTCCAATTTCTATTTAAAAATAATCCATTTTTTCCTAAAATCAAATAAATTTTACGTAGAATTACGTAACGTAAAACTACGAAAAACAAACCCTCTCCTGAAAAAATACTTTATATCATTCTTAAAACATTACCCCGTCAAGTGCTATAAACCATGCAGAAAAAAGTACAAAAAATGTAGAAAAAGCACAAACTGTCTGTAATAAAATATTCTCAGCATACTTTTTAAGAGAAAAAAATGGAAAACCTAAGATCATTCCTGAAAAAAAGCCTGAAAAGTGAGCAGCTATATCAGCATTTATGCCAGTTCCGTTAAGACATAATAAAGCTAATGCCGCAATCATGGGTATGAAATATTGTTTTCTATTTAATTGCTTTTCCGAAGTACGTCTTTCCAGCAATCGAATCATTCCCAACATGCCAAGAGCACCAAAAACCAAAGTAGAAGAACCAACTGCATAATGTGGTTCAGAATAAAAGAAAACAGAAAGATAATTACCAAAAATGCCTGTAAATAATAAAAACAACCAGGTTATCCCAGGCTTTATAAAGCTACATAGATAAGAAGAAAAAATTATTAAAAATAATGAATTACTGCAAACATGCACAAAATCAGCGTGTAAAGTCAATGCGGTCACGGTTCTCCATAATTGCCCATCCATAACAGCCTGCGCAGACATCCTTCCGGCAATAATCCACTGAGAATTACCATTAGCCGGACCTGTAATAACATGAAAAGCAATCATACACAAACAAATATAATACGCCGACCATGAAAAAAGATGTTCATTTTCTTTTGTCTTTCCATGTGAAATATCTCTGAAATGTTTGAAAAAATTCCTATCCTCTTCATAAGAAAGAATTTCTATCCTTGCTTTTTGAAAATCATTATAGTCAACAGAAATATAATATTTTTCTTGAGAGTCTATCAGGGTATAATCAATATATTGGGATGAAAGGACTGTTATCCATTCAATAACGATTTGCCAATCAGTCTGGATAATATTTATTTTTCCAAATTTTTCATCAAACAAATAATCTATTTCAACGAGATTGGGGGGAATTGTTGACGGGGAAAAATCCATAGATTTATTTTTCTTCTATTTTTGGATCCTTTATCTCGTATTTTTTTACGATTTCCCTGTATTTGTTGATTCGATCGGAATTCATAATTTTACATTCTTTTATTGCTTCAAATGCACGTTTTAACTGTACATCCTCTATTACTTCTTCTCCTTCGGGAAGCTTCATTTCTTTTGGGCGAGAACGTTGGATAGCGAGTTTAACAGCAATTTCATTACTTATTTCAATTTTTATATTTGGTTCTATTCCATGATTATGAATAATTTTTTTACTTGGAGTGTAGTATTTTGCGGTTGTCAATCTAATTGCACTGTAATCGGGTAGTTGAACAACTGTCTGCACCGAACCTTTACCAAAAGTTTTTTCGCCAATAAGTATAGCTCTTTCATAATCCTGCAGACACCCGGAAACAATCTCTGCTGCACTGGCACTTCCCCCATTGACTAAAATAGCCATAGGATATTCGCTATGTTTTCTTCCATTCCCTGAAAAGAATTCTTGTTTTTGGATTTTATCTCTGCCTTCTGTAAAAACAACAAGCTTACCTTTCGGAAGAAAGAGACTGCTTACCTCTACAGCAGAATCAAGAAGTCCACCAGGGTTATTTCTTAAATCAAGAACAAGAGCCTCTGCACCTTTTCTATCAAGATCATTTAGCGCCTTTGCAAGAAGTGTTGAAGTTTCTGCACCAAATTGTGTAATACGAATATATCCTATTTTATCTTCATTAACCGAGACATTTTTTACGCTTTTTATATGAATAACAGCCCTTGTAATAGTGACATCAAATGTATTTTCTGATGATGGACGATAAATGCTTATAGTTACTTTTGTCCCAGGCTTTCCTTTGAGAAGCTTAATAGCTTCAGTAAGTTTCATCTTTTCGGTACTTTTGCTTTCAATGGCAACTATTTGATCATTAGCAAGAAGACCTATAGCAGCAGCCGGCGTATCTTCAAGTGGAGTAACTATAGTAAAAAAATCATTTTTTTACTATAGTTACTC
>JAYEIY010000035.1:0-3531 GCA_034660375.1 Verrucomicrobiota bacterium | reverse complement strand
CAAGCCTATAAAATTTGGTCCAACAACCACACCTAACAAAATAAGAAAAGTTACACGAGGCACAAAAGTCTATTTGAAAAAAAGATGTTTGATAATTTTAAAATTGGGGTAGACAATGGTATAATTGGAACGGATTATGATTCTTTGCACAGCTACTGGCCTACATCAGGAATTGCTAATTATATTCTTGCCAGAGCACATATATATCCTGATAAAAATTTTAAAGATTGGGAAAATGAATACTGTTCAGCTTATGGAGCTGCTCAAGAGGATATAAAAAATTTCTACGCATACTGGAGAACAATTTGGGATAACCGCTTGATGAAAGATCGTGCTGAGATTGCAAAAGTGGGGCGTTACGGCAATTTTAGACGGGGATTGATGTGGTGCTTATCAAAATACTATAATGAAAAAGATTTTGATGTTACTGATGCGATATTATCTTCTGCTATGAAAAAACAATTAAGCCCATTGGAAAAAGAACGTCTAAAAAAAGTAATGTTAGCCAATGAACATGCTAGATTGATGCATAAAGCTATTTTAGTTAATGGCAGAATAGGGGGGGCTGAAAATCCTATCGATAGAATTGGAGCATCTAGAGAACTACTGGAATTTCGTAAGAAAAATAAAGATACACTTACCTTTAACTGGTCGCTTTTGTTTAATTTAGAAAAATCTTTTGGAGATGTAACTGGAGTCCAGTTTGCACAGTTATTTGAAAAAAAAATAGATCCAATAAAAGGATTGCCTATTTATTGGAATTTTAAAATAGACCCTAAAAATATCGGAGTAAAAGAAGGATGGGAAAAAATCTCCTGGAATGAAATTAAAAAAGGATGGGAAAAAATTAGAACTGATAGAAATTGGGAAAATCAGAAAAAAGTTGATAAAAAACTGGAAGAACAATTGAGAAACTATGATGGTGTCGGATGGTACGCTGTAAGATTTAAAGTTGATCCCAAGTTACGTGGCAAAAAAATATATGCATTATTTGGGGCAGTTGATGAATCTTGTTGGGTCTACCTAAATGGTAAAAAGGCGGGAGAACACCTATACAAAAAACCAGACGATTGGAAAACTCCTTTTTCCATAGATATAACAAAAAATATAGATTGGAATAAGTCTACTCAACAACTTGTTGTTAAAGTGGAGGATAAAGCTGGAATGGGTGGAATATGGAAACTCGTATGGATAGCAAAAGAAAAATAATACTTCACTTAACTATAAAAGGATTGCGACCTAAAAAGTGCAAATATATACGAAAAAAACATTGAAATGTGACCCAAAATCAAGTCCATTTAATATTTTATAAACCAATAAATTATTAAAAACTAGGAGTCTCAATTTCAATGAAAAAAAAATACAACAAAAAGGCAAAAATACAAGAACTAAAAAAGTGCGAATTAATGATAACTCCAAGAACACACTACTACAACCAAGAATGGGAGACTTGATTAAAAACCGGAGGTTTGCAAAAAGCAGGCTAACTCATTGAAAAATAAAAGAGATAAACTAAAAATAGACAAAAACATGAAACAGAAAATAGGGAGGTGTATCTAAAAAATCCCAAATAATCGGGGAAAAAGAGGTAAATTTGTTAAATTCTGGCATTTGCTACATTATAAGCAAACGATGTTGAATGTTGCAAAAAAATGTTTTTTGCAACGATAATTAACGCAATCAGTCCTTTGCTTTCTAAAAAAGGAAGGATTGCACAATCTAGGTTACATACAAGTTTCAAATCGCTCTTAAAACTTGAAAACAAGGAGTTATTATGAATAAGAGAAATCAATTTACACTTATCGAGCTACTGGTAGTTATTGCCATTATCGCGATTCTAGCGTCGATGCTTCTTCCGGCACTCAAACAAGCAAAAAACGTAGCAAAAGAGAGCCTGTGTCTGAGCAACATCAAGCAGACGGGAATACTTTTTATGCTTTATACCAGTGATTATGAAGATTACTACCCACCTCCATTCACAGGAACTTCATCATCAGATTACCATAGCTGGAACAATCGTTTCGTTGACTTGAACTACGCGACTGAATCAGCTTTGCAGGACTTGGTTGCCTGCCCTGCTGTCGTGACCTATTTAAAAACCAATGATAGCTATCACTATCGCTCCTATTCAATGAATGAGGGCACAATGTGGGACGACAATGATAATCCCGGTAGCTGGGAATGGGGCATTTGCGAATGGACAGGAGATGATCCAAATATGAAGGTCATCCCCTATAGAACTGTACAGGTTCCTGATCCAAGCAACACATTTATGCTTGTTGAAAACATGAGATACAATGGAGTTTCGATAAATAATGTGTGGGAAGAAGCCAGTGGCTCTTATCTGACAAGAAAGTCGGTCAGACCATGACTTAAACCGGAAAATGTGGCTCCTCATAATAAAAAAAGGACATATGTCTACGCGGATGGGCACGCAAGAATTATTCCTAACAACCAAGACACTTATGCAGAGTGGACATCGGCAAAGGATTAATACTTATTCGCTTTTAAAAATATGGCTAACTGCCGTTTATAAATTTAAAATGGAGGAAATATGAATTTAGATCACAATAAATCGTGCGAATACGGGAAAAGAAATCAAAACAATCAAAAACTCAGGCAAAGCAATCGAGGACTTAATTAAATAGGATATTTTATGTATTTCGATGGTCATGTTCACTGCGACACCGCGGATAAATCACTATGGAAAGCGTTCTTCGCCGTCCTCGAGGAATCCGAAACGAAAGCCGTCCTCTGCACGGCGGGAAAACATACGAATCATTCATTGGCGTCGAATGAAACAACTTTGGAATGCGCGAACGCCGCGCCTGACAACATAGTTCCATATGCGTATTTCGATTTATGGGAATACATAAATTCCCACGATGTGGAAAAATTCAGAGAGTTGGGATTCAGAGGATTGAAATGCATAACCCCCTACCACGAGTACGATCATGACATTTACATGCCAATCTACGAAATGGCGGAAAAACTAAGTATGCCGATTCTCTTTCACACCGGCTCGTTTTTCCCGGCAGCGAGCCACGCCGTCAGCAAACGCCCTTTTTTGAAAAACATGCGTCCGCTCACAATAGACAGAATAGCCAGATCATTTCAAAATCTAAAAATAGTCATGGCTCATATGGGGACCACCTGCTTTAGGCACGAAGCCTCGAAACTTGTAAAAATGCACAATAACATATACACAGACCTGGCAGGATCCGGAAGCTGGATGGCAATACAGCCAACCGAACTAAGAGATCTGCTGAGCGTATCTATGCGAGAGATAGACGCAGAATTCACGGGCTTCCACAAGCTGTTACTGGGTTCGGACGCATATGTAAGCAAACCAGAGATCATCTCCAACGCTCAGGATTGGTACAACAGAACTCTTGACCGCATTGGCGTACCACCTAAATTAAAAGAAAAAATAATGGGAGGCACGCTGGAACTGTGGCTTCAGTAAAAACATGAAACCAACTGTAAGAGTTTTAAGTATCAACACGATAGTTCATAAAAAAACAAACTGAA
>JAYEIY010000034.1:0-3535 GCA_034660375.1 Verrucomicrobiota bacterium | reverse complement strand
TTTCCTCTATTTTATTTTTTTGTATAGTTGGCAAAACAACTCCTGTCTGTTTCCTTTCTATAGTTTGTTGAAATTTTGTATTTTGAGAGGAGTTGGAGGTTTTCTCACCTTTGTAAAAGAAGAAAATAAGTGCAATAAATACAGTAATAGGAAACAAAATTAAAAGAATAAATTTCATTTTTTTTGAAGATTTGCTTCGCAAGAAAGTGGCACTGTTTTCAATATTACTTTGCGAAATCTGCTCTTTTTTCTGTTTTACCATCTCTTATCTCCCATCTTTCATATTTATAGTATAAATATTTTTCTAAAGAACTATATAAAACTCACAAATCAATATAATTAATTTCTCTGAACTTTTCAACTTGAAAAGACAAGAAAGAGCAAATAAGTTACATAGACAGAAATAAAAATAAGAATAATTAACATAAACAAAATAATGAAACAAATAAACAGACTAATATTTCTTTTTCTTTTTTCACTAATCTTGGGATTAAATTCTTCTGCACAGGATATAAAAAAATTACTTGAACTATCCCGAGAAAAAATAGAAGTAGATACCTCTATAATATCCAAAACAGCAAATAAAAGTTTTGCAAAAAAAGCATTAAATATTCCAAAAGAAAAGAAAATCCGTCTAGGAAAACTCAAATCGGGTACAATAGGAACCCGTGGAGAACTTAAAAAAGATCTAAGTAATTGCTGGGTTATAGTAAATTTACAAAAAGGAGATTCCTATTTTATTACTCTTCGAGGCAATATTCGTTTGATGCGTAATAAATACTTCAAGGTAAAAAAAGAAGATTTTTCAGAACTATGTGAAGGGACAATTCTTAAAAAATATACAAAAAAATATGTAGCTGTTGCAGTTTTTTGGAAAAATGACTACTCACCAGCTTATCTAGCATTCTGGAAAAAAATGGACTATATGAGATATCACAATGCGATGCAAATGTTAAAAAACATGGTCATTCAACCGTTTATGCATCTCCAGGCATTATCTCAAAAACAACACAATACTCACATGGAAAGCGCCTAGAAAAAAAATACAAATACGACTTGAGTGGAGGATATCTGAAATATAAGTATTCTACAAAAATTACCGCAACATCAAAAACAACAGAAAGTTTATTTGAAATTGATAGAAAAAAAACAAGGATAAAAACTGAACAGGATGGCTATTGCTATCGTTTTATAGGAGAATACGGCACTTACGAGAGAATAAAAACATCTCCACAAAATTTAGCATTTGGAGGCGCATCAAACGTATATCAGGATATTATGATAATCTCCTCAGATGTATTTAGTATCAACCGTCTTATGAAAGAATTTTCAAGTCTTCCCATTCAATATAGTCTCATTACTTATCTATTAAGAAATGTTATGATCGAAGAAAATGCTGCCGAAGCAGGAGGAGCAAAAATAACTCGTACACCATCAAAAAAATATGAAAATATCCTTAAAAAAGTGGATATAAAATACTCCGCAGTAAAACATGTCATTGAATCCGAAACTATCAATATGACTATATGGGTAAAAAAAACCAATAAATTTGCAGATAAAAAAATTCAGGCAGAAAATTTAATTTTAGGAGCGCAGGGAATAATAAAAAATAATCCCCGCCTAGCTCTTTTCGGATACAAAAAAATTGCCATCAACCTAGAATTATGCGATTTTAAAAAACATGCAATAAAAAAACTTCTTGAAAAAGAGCTATCTCTAAAAGAATATCATTTAAAATAAATAATAAATGGAATAATAATATTATGAAAAAAACAAAATATGGCAGAGTTTTACTAAAATTAAGTGGTGAAGCTCTAAAGGGCAAAGGTGGTACAGGGATTGATTTTGATACTACAACACTAATTGCTGAGCAGATTAAAGAATTGATGAAACTTGATCTGCAGGTTGCTATAGTTATTGGCGCAGGAAATATATTCAGGGGGGTTCCTGCATCCGCTAACACCAATATAGACCGTGTTCCAGCTGACTATATCGGTATGCTTGCAACCATTATGAACTCCATTGCCCTAGAAAATGTTCTGAAATCAATAGGATGCCCTGCTGTAGTTCAGACATCTATCCCCATGAATACGATAGCAGAACCATATACTAATAGAAAAGCTCTTCAACATCTTAAGGATGGCAAGGTTCTTATCTTCGGAGGAGGCACTGGAAGCCCATTCTTCACAACTGATACAACCGCTGCTTTAAGAGCAAGCGAAATAAAAGCAGATGCACTATTAAAAGCAACAAAAGTAAATGGCATTTACTCTGAAGATCCCAATAAAAATCCAAATGCAACAAAATTCAATAACATTTCCTACGAAGAATGCCTGAAAAAACGCTTAAAAATAATGGATTCTACAGCCTTTTCCATGTGTATGGATAATAATATTCCAATAGTCGTCTTTAATTTTTCAAATAAAAAAAATCTACTCAATGTGGTCTGTGGCGATGTCTCAGCAGCAACCGTTGTCGGAGATTAAAAAAAATAATTTAAAAATCTACAACTTAAACAAAAGGAGAAAAAATGTCAAACTTCACTCCAGAAAATGTATTACATGAAACAGAAAGTATTATGTCAACAGCACTAAAATCACTAAAAAAACAATTTGCTGCAATAAGAACAGGAAAAGCATCTCCATCTTTGGTATCAGATATCATGGTAGATTATTATGGTACGCCAACTAGATTACAGGACATAGCCGGAGTCACAGTTCCAGAACCAATGCTTTTAGTCATTCAACCCTGGGATCAAACAGCTGTAAAAGCTATTGAAAAAGCAATACTAGTTTCTGATGTTGGGATAAGTCCTGTGTCCGATGGGAAAATCATACGTCTCCCTATTCCCGAATTAAGCGAACAACGAAGAAAAAATATGGTAAAAAAGATTAACGAACTCACAGAAGAAGGTAGGATTGAGATAAGAAACATTCGCAGAGAGACTAATTCCTATCTCAAAAAAGCTGAAAAAGCATCTGACATAACTGAAGATGATTTAAGAGATATGCTTGACGATGTTCAAAAGTTAACAAACAAATACATAGGAAAACTTGAGACTTCAGAACAACAAAAAGAAAAAGAATTGATGACAATTTAATTTTTTTTTAATCATTGATTTGAAATAGATAAAAAAATCATTATTATCTATCTCCTCAAGGAATTTTAGGCGTGGTAGCCAAGTGGTTAGGCAGTGGTCTGCAAAACCATCTACACCGGTTCGAATCCGGTCCACGCCTCCATTTCATCATTTGCTAGAAGTCGCAGGTAAAATCATTCATTTCCTAAGGAAAGAGAACTACTCCTGCAGCAATCTCAATCTCCCATACCTCCCATACCTCCCAGCACCCCATACCTCCCACACCTCCCAGCACTAAAATAAAAAAAAACATCCAAACAATCATTGACCAATCAACTTATTTGGTTATTTTACCAAATAAACGAACAAAAAGAATTATAAATGAATAGAAAAGAAAAAAATATATACGAAACCAAGGCAAAAATACTAAAAGCTCTTGCTCATCCGACTAGATTA
>JAYEIY010000033.1:0-3542 GCA_034660375.1 Verrucomicrobiota bacterium | reverse complement strand
TAATTTAGTAGGGAAAGAGGGCTATAATTCTCTCTTTTGTCGTAAAAAAGAAAAAAATCTGAGAAAACTCAGAAAATAAAATTGTGTCAATTCACGAAAACAGGGGTTTTCGGTCAGGCACTATCTAAATATATGAATCCTATAAAAAAAATAAATTTTCCAGTGTCTGCAGATGCAGTCTCTAGGCTTGCATGCGGAGATATTCTCCATCTTTCAGGAACAATCTTTACCGGACGTGATGCTTTTCATAAATATCTTTTCGATGGAGGTAAGATAGACTTTTCTCTAGCAGGGCAGGGGATATATCATTGTGGACCGGTAATGAAAAAGGTAGATGAGCATTGGGAAGTTATTGCTGCAGGCCCTACAACATCAATTCGCGAAGAACCTTATATGGCTCAACTAATAAAAGATTATTCTATTCGTGCCGTAATAGGGAAGGGCGGAATGGGAGATAAAACAGCCGAAGCCTGCAAAAAATATAAGTGCCTGTATCTCGCTGCACCTGGTGGATGCGCACAAATCCTTGCAAATAGCATAAAATGCGTAGAAAGCGTATCCTTTTTGGAGGAATTTGGATCCCCAGAAGCTGTTTGGGAACTCAAAATAAAAGATTTTCCAGTAATCGTTGCTATAGATACAACAGGAAGAAATCTCTTCAAAGAAATAGAAACAGAATCTCGCAATCATTTTCTGTCAGCCTGTCATTAAAAATATTTTCTCTCTTGACTGGAATATTTAAATAATTCTGATAAATTTTAGTCATTTACAAAAAAATCTCAATGCACTCTTTATTAAATAATAAATACAGGAGAAAAAATGAACCTTAACAAGAAAACAGTAAAAGATATTGACTTAAAAGGAAAAAAAATAATTATGAGGGCTGATTTTAATGTTCCTCTTGATGGAACAACAATAACTGATGATACACGTATTAGAGCAGCTTTGCCGACAATTAATTATGTTCTTAAAGAAGGAGCATCATTGATACTGATGAGTCACCTCGGACGTCCGAAAGGCTTTGATAAAAAATTCAGCCTAAAACCTGTTGCAGAATATCTGTCCGATTTGCTCGGACAAAATATCCCTGTTGTTGAAGATTGTCTTGGCGAAGAAGCTACAGAAAAGGCTACAGAAATGACTCCAGGCACTGTAATAATGCTTGATAATACCCGCTACTACAAGGAAGAGCAGGGCAAAATAAAAACCGACGGTATGTCAGATGATGAAGCAGTTGCTGCAAAATCTCAAATGAAACAAAAGCAGAAAGCTATGGCGAAAAAACTTGCCTCTTATGCAGATGTTTATGTAAATGATGCATTTGGAACTGCACATAGAGCACATGCATCCACAGCAGTTATATGTGATTACATGGATGAATGCGTTTCCGGATTTCTTATTGAAAAAGAAATAAAGTTTTTGGGTGGTGTTGTCGCTAATCCCGAACATCCTTTTGTCGCAATAATAGGTGGAGCAAAGGTTTCAGGAAAACTGGAAGTACTTGAAACATTGCTGACAAAAGTAGATTATATTCTTATCGGCGGTGGAATGGCATATACTTTCTTGAAAGCACTCGGACATAATGTCGGAGGCAGTTTAGTTGAAAATGATTTACTGGAAACAGCAAAAAAGACTTTGGATGCGGCAGAAAAAGCCGGTGTCAATTTTATGCTGCCTACAGATAATCTGGCTGCAGACAATTTTGCCAATGATGCAGAAATTAAACTTGTTGGTCAAGATATAGAAGATGGCTGGATGGCTTTGGATGTAGGTCCCGAAACAGCAAAAGCATACGCAGAAGTAATCAGCAAAGCAAAAACAGTTGTTTGGAATGGACCAATGGGATGTTTCGAAATGCCTAATTTTGCTGATGCAACCAATGTTGTTTGCAAGGCTGTAGCCGAAAGTTCTGCAACAAGTATTATCGGAGGAGGAGACTCTGTCAGTGCCGTACAAAAAAGCGGACTTGCTGATCAAATGAGTCATATTTCAACTGGAGGAGGCGCATCTTTAGAGTTTCTTGAAGGTAAAACCCTTCCTGGAATTGCAGCACTTAATGATCGCTAAAAAGGAGTCATCTCATGGGAGAAATAAGAGCTAATGTTAAATTGGAAAATGTTTTTGATCGTTATGCCAAAAAGAAAAACATTCGTTCTATAGAACTTGACTGTCTTGTTGATACCGGAGCTGTTCTTTCTTTTCTTCCACAGGAGGTAGTGGAATTACTTGGTTTACCAGAAATCGGATCTGTTATTGTTACTTATGCAAACGAAAAAAAGGAAGAGCTTAAAAAGGTGGGACCGGTTTATTTTTCCATTGGAGAACGAACTGGTAGTTTTGATTGTATCGTTGGTCCTCCAAATTGCGAACCTTTAGTAGGTCAAATTGTTCTCGACGAATTGGATTTAATACTCGATCCAGCTAATAAAACACTCAGTGTTAGACCTGAAAGCCCATATTTGCCACTTTTAAAATTAAAATAAAACAAAAAAAAAGGATTAATTATGTCAAGAAAAGTTATTATTGCAGGAAATTGGAAAATGAATAAAACTGCTTCTGAAGCAGTTGAACTTGTCAATGAGCTGAAAGGACTTGTATCAGACGTAACAGATGCAGATGTAGTCGTATGTCCCACTTTTACTTCTCTGAGTGCTACAATTGAAGCTGCCGCTGGAAGTAATGTCAAAGTTGGCGCACAAAATATTCATTGGGCAGAATCAGGCGCATTTACCGGCGAAATTTCTGGACAAATGCTGAAAGAAGTTGGTGTTGATTATGTTATTATTGGACACAGCGAAAGACGTCAGTATTTTGGAGAAACAAACGAAACAGTAAACAAAAGACTTAAAGCCGCTCTTGCTGCAGATCTTATGCCTATTCTTTGCATAGGTGAGGTTCTTGAAGAACGTGAAACCGGAAAAACAGAAAATGTACTTGCTGAACAACTTCAAGATGGATTGAAAGATATATCAAAAGAAGAAATGGTAAAAATAGTCCTTGCTTATGAGCCTGTATGGGCCATTGGTACGGGAAAAACAGCTACTCCGCAAGTTGCACAGGAAACACAGGCATATATCCGCAAGATTCTTGGAATGATGTTTGGTTCAGAAACGGCTGATAAGGTAAGAATTCAGTACGGTGGCAGTATGAAAGGCAGTAATTCAGCAGAACTTGTTTCTCAGAAAGATATTGATGGTGGGTTGATTGGCGGAGCAAGTCTGAAAGCTCAGGACTTTTTTGAACTTATTAAAAATGCTATTGCCTAATCTTTCTAGAAATTCAAATTTTTAGGAAAAGGCACGCCAAACGCAAAGCGGCACGGAGAAGGCATATTACTCCCTCAAACAATCGTGGAGTTTTTTCCAGGGTTGCTCTAATACTTCTTTTTGGTGTTGTTATTGTGTCGGCGATTCTTTTTTCGTTTTTGTAGAAGTTGAGGAAGCGTATATATTCCAGAGCTCCAAGTTATCGAGCAACTCAGATTTCCTTTTTTTATCCAGGATATTATTTCACCTCATCTAAGGTCAATTCTTAAAAAAGAA
>JAYEIY010000032.1:0-3548 GCA_034660375.1 Verrucomicrobiota bacterium | reverse complement strand
AAGAATTTAAATTTTATTAACAGCAGGTTCTTATATTTGATAAATGTAAGGTTCTGATGTACTTGACCCACAAATTCTGGTGAAGCCCCTCTTTTCTTTTAAATCAAACTGTACTCCGCAGTTCAAGACTATTATATATATTTATTATAAAGCTTGAAATTCATAAAGCTTTAAATTTGGACATTTCTTCACAATTAACCTTAAAAAACGTGAACGAATTTCAGGAAAATTAATAATTTGCTTACCATCTATATTCTTTAATTGCTTTATTGTTATCCACTTGCCCTTCTTCAGATATTGTAATTCTGCTTCTGCAATATTATTCCAACCTTTAGCGGTTTCAATATTTAATTGCTTAAAGATCTTCTCTCTTCCATAATCAATTTCCAGAGTTACTGGCATTTTTTCATTAAACTTAGTTTCCCAAGCAGTTGCTGAATTATTATCAATAGCTTTTGACGGATGAAAACTTTTTAAATCACCATGTTTTCTTTTAAGTTTGTCTGCACGAACTAAGGGAAATGTCGATATTTGACTTTGCATTTCTTTATTAGATTTAGGTAGCCATAGTTCAAGTTTTTTTATCGAAACTCCATGCCATTTTCCAGATACAGGTTTCAAAATAAGTTTATTTTTGCCACTTGAAGGAACTGTAAAATTGCCTACAATATTCGTTAAGAATCGTTTATCCCCACCTGTAGCAGGGAGCGTTATCTTAGTTGAGATATTATCAATCATAAGATCTGCCTGAGAATTTTCTTCAGCAGAATACTCC
Source organism: Verrucomicrobiota bacterium (assembly GCA_034660375.1). Taxonomy (GTDB): domain Bacteria; phylum Verrucomicrobiota; class Lentisphaeria; order UBA2565; family JAYEIY01; genus JAYEIY01. Next base: position 2,773 of record JAYEIY010000032.1, on the reverse strand, counting down.
ATAGTGACAGCAAAAGCACCTGCTTGCTGAGTTATCATAAATAGCCATGAAATAGTCTCTAATTCTGTAAGGTTTGTTAAAGCGCCATCCAATTCCACTATTTTTGCAGAATTAAAATCAGCCCCTAGTGCAGGAAACGAGAGATTACCATTTTCATCCTGATTGATATTGATTGGATAAATTATAATTGACTGCAAATGCATAGGATTCCAATTTTCTTTACCAGGAGCAATGATCAACTTATGCTTCCCTGTTGGGATTTTTATTTGAGCTATCTTAGAGCTAGGATAATGAGAACCACCCCAACCAAAACTTCCAGTTTTAGGAAATGTGATCTCTTTGCTTTTATTTCCAATGGTAAAGGTCATTTGAGAATCTTTTATGTTCCCATGCTTAGCAGTTATGATAAACATCCCAGGAGTCTCTATATTTATATCCCATTCTACCGAAGAGCTTTTCTTCCATGAACTAATACTGTTATAGTGAGCATGATAATGTGCTCCCTTCAAGCGTTTAGCATCTGCAACTCGCAGTTTCATACCATCAGCCGTCATAACCATTGCCTGCATTTTGATATCTAATCTTCCTTTTACATCAATAACAACAGTTGACGAGTGTTTACTGGGAGCTTTTTCTGGTAGGGAAATTACTTGATCATTGCCCGATGAGTGAACCTTCAGACTCCTACTTGGATCTACTAGCAGATAAGCTTTTTTTATCTTGTTCTTCAAGCCAAGGACATTGAGTTTACGATCTTTAGGCCATTCAAATACATGAAGGTATAAGCGTGTTATCCCCCCAGACAACTCCCGAGTTGTGCAAGTTCCATTCCAGGCTTGTTGAAACATAAATGGAGTTGGATTTGTTTCGTATATAGCTTCTTTATTCTGTGAAATCCACTTTCCCATCTCTCCTAAACGTTTTATACTAGCCTTTGGAAATGTTCCGTCTGGTTTTGGGCCAACATTTAAAAGGTAATTCCCTCCTTTTGCTATTGAACCAATAAGATTATGAATAAGCTTTGTTGTACTTTTCCAATCTGTATCCGTACTACGATATCCCCAGGTATGATTCATTGTCATGCACGATTCCCAAATAGATTTTAGGTCGGGCACAGGGGGGATATATTGCTCTCTAGTTCCAAAATCACCTTTGAAACCTTTTCCTAATCTATTATTAGTAATTAAGTTTGGGTACTTTTTAACTTCCTTATCAAATGGCTTGCAACGTTCTGGGGTCATATTCTTCGGCATATCCCACCAGAGAATATCAATCTCACCATATTTAGTTAAAATTTCTTTTACCTGTGGCAAAGAGATAGTTTTTAAATATTCATCAAAAGTGATTGCAGGATTATTTTTTTTGTCCCATATGTTACCAGCATTGACCCAATCAAGTGATTGGGAATAGTATAATCCAAACTTAATACCACGTTTTTTACACGCTTCAGCAAGAGGCTGGATAATATCTTTTTTCCATTTAGTGTGGTCAACGACATTCCACTTCGACGCTTTGGAGTCAAAAAGAGCAAAGCCATCGTGATGTTTTGAAGTTATCACCAAATATTTCATTCCTGCATCCTGAGCTATTTGAGCCCAAGTTTCAGGATTATAATTTACTGGATTAAAACCTTCTGCTGTTTTTTTATACTCATTTATAGGAATTTTTGAATTAGCCATTATCCATTCAGCATAACGTGGAGAAACTTTCCTTTTATATACACCTCCATACATTGAGTAAACGCCCAATGTATAAACATTCCAAACTTGACATCTTTAAACCATTTTATTTTTTCATTTTGTTTTTCATTTTGTGCGAATAGAATAGGATTTGCTCCAGTTAATACTAGAGCTACGATAATTACGATGTGAATACAATTTTTATGTGGATAGAACCACCCATTACTGGGCGACCCTCCGACAGATCCCTGCGTACTATTTTCCAGCACAGGGCTCTTCGCTGAGACTCGTTTACGTACTGACATTTTATCTCCTTTTTTTATTAATACCTATATTATTTTGTATGATCCAACCAAGAGCCTCTAAAATCAGTAGGTAGCGCGCCTTTTCCATCCAACATAGTCTGCCCCATGCATGCTTTAGTACTGCCATCTACCATAGTTAAATTTGCCAACCCTCTGCCGTGACAAAGAAGTTCGGTATAAAATGCAGTCCCCGGTTCATACCTAAGCTTTGAGTACGAAATACCACAAACTGCGCCTGTCCCTTGCCCTGTACCACACATATTCCAGTTACGCCATTGCTCTCCAAGCATGAGAGTATAACTAGGCTTAGTTACTTTAGATATTTTAACGGAACAAATAGTATAGTCTGGATGTCTAATTAATCCCGGGTATTTTTGAAAAGTCGTAGTAGCAAGAGGAACGTTAGGGCGATATTCATTGGCAACATAACTTCTTCTAGACTTACCAGAATTTAATACAGGTATCTGAACCTTATCAGATGGACAGAGGAAAATTTTAGTATTTAAATTTGAATCATCGAGTCCATTTTTTGCTTGTTGAGCTTCAGACCAATTCAGACCAAGATATTTAGAAATCTGATCATCCCAATTATAATTTGCATACAGAGCTGGATAGAACCCATCAAAATCATTGGTATATGAAAACATCGCGAATCCTATCTGTTTTTCGTTTCCGGCACATAATATTTTTTTAGCTGTATCTTTTGCCCTATTGAGAGCAGGAAGCAACATTGATGCTAAAATTCCAACAATAGCAATTACTACCAATAGTTCGATTAAAGTAAAGCGT
>JAYEIY010000031.1:0-3568 GCA_034660375.1 Verrucomicrobiota bacterium | reverse complement strand
CTCGCACCTGTTGGCCATGGTTGGGATAGATTTACTGGTTTTTATGTCCCATATTGTGGACTTACCATGCTAAAAGCACAAGCTGGATATTATACTAAGAATCATTCTATTCTTATGTGTCCATCTGACTCAGATTTCATATTGAAATGGGGAGAAGATTTAATGAGTTATGGTTCAAATTATAAATTAGGTGATTCAAGTGATACTTGGAGAAAAATGCACTCTTTTAGTAAACCCAGTCTTTGCATGATGATATCAGAATCAGATAATGAAGTTATTCATCCTAATTTTCGCAGTGCTATGGATTACAACCATATGAATAAAAACAATGTTGCTTATCTGGACGGGTCGGCAAGTCGTTTGACATATATTAATTGGGTCTATATGCATGACAATAAAAATTTGACAATAATTGCAAATAACTTCTGGTATGGGAACCCAGATGGCAATTGATGGCACTACTTTATAAGCTTTATTGCATAAATATCTATACTAGATTTATCAAGCTTATTGAACTTACATATATCAACAATAACTATAAAGGAAAAAATACCGATGTTTATTAATACATATCCCCCCTTGAAACAATGCTAAAAACAGATTTACATATGCATACTTTTTTTAGTGAGTGTGGACTTCATTCTGTTTTGGAAATGGCAAATCATGCTAGAAGTTTAGGATTGAAAAGGATTGCAATAACAGACCATGGAAAACTTCTTGATGCACGAGTAAATGGAACGTTTTTTATGCGCTTTGAAAATCCTTTTGATGATATAAAAATTCTGAAAGGGATCGAGTTGAATCTTGCCGATAAAAATGGTAAAACTGATATCCCCATGAGATATATTCACAAAATGGATGTTGTTCTTTTTGGTATGCATTACAACTATGAAACAGGACTCTCCATTCAAGAATACACGCAAATGGTAATTAATGCTATCAAAACCAACCCGTTTATTGATATTATTACTCATCCTAATTCTGTAGACTATCCACTTAACTATAATGAATTAGCGAAAGAAGCTGCAAAATATGGTGTAGCATTAGAACTGAATAACTCAAAAACCCACTACAAAAAAATAGATGACCAAAATACAAAAAGTTTAATTCAGGCATGTATTGATGCTAATTGCAAGATGGTGGTAAACAGTGATGCTCATGCAGTTATGGAAATAGGAAGGGATGAGTCAGTAATGCCTTTTTTAAAAGAATTAAATTTCCCTGAGAACCTATTGCTCAATAGTTCAGTAGAAAAAGTAGATGAATTTTTAGCTGAGCGTAAAGTCAATAAATTGGGATACCCCATCCCAAAATCGTAGCAAAAAAAGTTGAAAATCGTATTTGTGATGAACTTTTATAATTACCTCAAATTTCTAAAGATGGCAAAATAAATTTATTGTTACCTTTTACAGTGTATAGCACAGTATCATCTTTCCATAAATTCCTGCTCCACTCTATAAATTCCAGAATTGAATTTATGTCCCAATGATAAAGTCCATTTTTATTTTTTTTGTTAATATGTGACGGATCTGTGCAGACGCCCGGAGTAAGATTGAGAAAGCCTATAGACTTTATACCCTCAAGCATATTTAGTTGTCGCATAAGTAGTTTGTATTGTTTTTGTACTCCTCTATGTTTCCAGCATGGACTGGCAGATCTATTTTTCCTGACATAGTCAAGAGAAGATTGCGTCCTATAAAAATGACTGTCAAAATTATTCTTGGCAAAGTCAATTATTATATCCGGACAGATTAATGTTTTTTCTGAAGTTATATAATTTTTTTGTATTCCTTTTTGAAGCGAAATAGTAAGCGTTTTTTCAGGTTTTATTTTTTCTGTTTCATCTATATGTTTCCAAGCAAAATACGATTGAAATCTATAATCTCTTGGCTCTGGAGAAATTGTTTCGCATGTCATTAGAGGTTCTCTGATAAAATGGATTTTGTTGTGATAAAGCATAAGTTTGTAACTACCTGATTCTGGAATGGTAGAGAGACTTTTTTCCCATCTGTAAATATCGTCGCCTATGCCGACTTCCAGTAAAGTCCCGTCATGTCGTTCAAAAACAATTGCAAGGGGAGGGCGGTGCCAGTGTGCTATCATAATAGGAGGAAGTCCTTCGAGTTCCTTATATTTTTTGGAATCGACTTTTGCGGAGTCCGCAAAATCGACAATGTCATGCCATTCGGGAGTGCATCCTTCTGCCTGATGAAGGGCTGGAGGAATGCAGTAAAAACGAACCCATTTTCCGTTAAGCGTAAGACTGCCTACTCCAAAATGACGCTTGATTGATGTTCCTTTTTTAAGTGAAATATCAGTTGTTAGTCGGACGTGGTTTTTGCCGTATTTGTATGTATTTGCAAGGTCTGCATGGGGTGCGGGTTTCCAGTAGGCATCTTCTCTTAGAATAGCCTGTCCACTTTTCATATTGCCTTTGGAAGTCTTAATAATTGCAGCATTGTTTTTCAAATTATCGAGATAGGTAGAAATATTAGAGACAAGTGGAGTTTTGGATGATAGATAAAATTCTGGTCCAGCAAATTGTTTTCTGGAATGAATACTTTTCCAGTTATTTTGGGATACTATAAATTGTTTTTTGTCTTTTGAAAGCATATCTAAAATTTGTTTATTTGTTAAATTTTGAGGGAAAAAGTCAAAGTATTGCTTTTGATGGTTTTTTCAAGTATAGATTCAATTATCATGTTTATTTATTCAAATTTTCTTGGGTAGCAAGAGATATTTGAATTTTTTCTTCGATATGAAGTTCTATTTTTCGTAGAACGGGATAAATTAAGAAACCGCAAAAAATAATAACAAAAATCAAAATAGATAAAAAATGAAAAAAATAACTGTAAAAGATATTATCAATTTGTGGAAAGAAAAGAGTCCCATTGCAGTTTTGACTGCCTATGATGTCCCAACAGCTACTATTGCATCTCAGGCAGAAATTGATATAATACTTGTCGGAGATTCTCTTGGAATGACAACTCTGGGATATGAAACAACGCTACCTGTTACTATTGAAGAAATGCTTCATCATACAAAAGCCGTAGTAAGAGGGAGTAGAAATTCTATGGTTGTTGCGGATATGCCTTTTATGACATATCAGATTACTCCTGAAAGTGCTATGAAGAATGCGACTCGATTTCTTCAGGAAGCCGGTGCACAGGCTGTAAAACTTGAGGGTGGTGTTCAAATGGCGCAGACAATTAAACGTTTGACATCTAGTGGAATTCCTGTGATGGGACACATTGGGCTTTTGCCACAGTCTTTCAACTTGGAAGGTAAATATAGAAAATATGGGAAAGTTAAAGATGAAAAGACTCAGCTTATTGAAGATGCAAAAGCACTTGCTGAAGCTGGAGCATTTTCTATTGTTCTTGAGGGAGTGGAAACAAATCTTGCTGCAGAAATAACCGAATTGCTCTCTATTCCTACAATCGGTATTGCGTCAGGAAGTCATTGCAGTGGACAAGTTCAGGTTATCAGTGATATATTCGGACTTTCAGATTTTACACCAAAACATGCAAGAGTTTATATCGAAGGGAAAAAACTTTTTACGGAAGCA
>JAYEIY010000030.1:0-3581 GCA_034660375.1 Verrucomicrobiota bacterium | reverse complement strand
CAGCCTCCCCAATCCACTATCAAAGAGATCCTGTTCAGACAACAAAAACCTCTGTTCACGGAGCAATCAATATGCTTGGACTTGCAAAAAGAGTTGATGCAAAAATCCTCCAAGCATCTACTTCGGAAGTCTATGGTGATCCCGAAGTTCACCCACAAAAAGAAGATTACTGGGGTCATGTAAATCCCATTGGAATCCGTTCATGCTACGATGAAGGAAAACGCTGTGCCGAAACTCTTTTCTTCGACTATAACAGACAACTGAATCTAAGAATTAAAGTTGCACGGATTTTTAATACTTACGGTCCGAGAATGCACCCTAATGATGGTAGAGTTGTCACAAATTTTATTATCCAGGCACTTGAAGACAAAGATATCACTGTTTATGGTGACGGCTCTCAAACTAGATGTTTCTGCTATGTAGATGATTTAGTCGAGGGGTTAATCGCGTTAATGAACACAGAAGATGACTTTACTGGTCCCATGAATATTGGAAATTCCCTTGAAGTTACAATCCTCCAACTTGCTGAAAAAATAATAAAGTTAACTAACTCAAATTCAAAAATAATAAATAATCCTTTGCCGCAGGATGACCCTGTCCGTAGAAAACCGGATACAAGCCTGGCAAAAAAAATGATTGACTGGAATCCATCCGTTTCCCTAGAAGCAGGATTGAAAAAAACGATTGAATATATAAAAAATGCATAATATCTAGAGCCTGTACGAAAAGCCTTTGAACGAAGCGAAAAAGGCTTTTCGTGCAATGTCTACTTAAAATTAAAAACCATAAAAAAGGTTAAAAAACTATGACAACGAAAACTGTTTCTAATGAAAAAGAATTAAATACAGCAAAACAAATTAATAAACTAATAAAAAATCATAGAGTTGGCAATTTAGCAAAATCCCGTGAAGATATGAACTCCTTCGATGAATATATGTGCCTGGCATATTCAGTAAGAGACTTTCTGGCAAAAAAGCTGATAGAAACAGAAAAAAAAGTCAAAAAAAGAAATCCTAAAAAAGTATATTATCTCTCCCTGGAATTTCTAATGGGAAGAAGCCTGGGAAATAGTCTGATAAATTTAGATCTTCATTCTGCTGCAGAAGAAGCACTAAATCAACAGGGATATACTCTAGAAGAACTTGAGGAACTTGAAGTAGATGCCGGATTAGGAAATGGCGGACTCGGAAGACTTGCCGCATGTTTCCTTGACTCAATGGCAACTCTTGATCTTCCCGCAACAGGCTGTGGAATACGCTATAATTATGGAATATTCAAACAGAAAATTCAGGATGGCTATCAAGTTGAAGAACCCGACAACTGGCTCTCCTACGGAAATCCATGGGAATTCAGACGTCCGGAACGTGCTCGCAGTATCAAATATTACGGACATACCGGAGAGTTTGTTGACGATACTGGAAACTTATGCTACAAATGGTATGATACTGAAGACGTTCTTGCAATGCCTTACGATATGCCTATCCCGGGATATAAAACTGAAACTACAAATACATTGAGGCTTTGGTCAGCCCGATCAATATTTGATTTTAACCTCCAGTCTTTTAATAGAGGGGACTACATTAACGCAAATATCAATAAAAGTCTGACTGAGAATATTACAAAAGTTCTTTATCCAAACGACAATAATTACGAAGGAAAAGAACTTAGATTAAAACAACAATACTTCTTCGTTTCAGCATCTCTTCAAGATATTCTTGATGACTTTAAAAAGAATAATGATAATATTCTAGATTTTTCCCAAAAAATAGCGATTCAACTTAATGATACACATCCGGCAATTGCTGTTCCTGAATTGATGAGAATTCTACTGGATGAGGAAAAAATGACTTGGGATAATGCATGGAAGATTGTAACTGAAACATTTGCTTATACCAATCATACCTTGCTACCGGAAGCTCTGGAAACCTGGCCGATGCCGATGATGCAGAAATTACTCCCCCGCATTGTTGATATAATTCTAGAAATAAACTATCATTTTATGCGAAAAGTAATGAATACATATCCAGGCGATATGGAAAGAATGAAAAGAATGTCTGTTATAGATGAAAATGGAGAGAAAAATATAAGAATGGCATTTCTCGCTATAATCGGTAGCCATAGTGTCAATGGAGTTGCTGCTTTACACACAGAATTACTCCAGAAAGGACTCTTTAAAGATTTTAGTGAACTTTTTCCAGAAAAATTTAATAACAAAACAAATGGGATTACCCCGCGCCGCTGGCTCTTAAAAGCCAATCCGGGACTCTCTGAATTAATAACTGGAAAAATTGGGAATGAATGGTCAAAAAATCTGGATGAACTAAAAAAAATAGAAAAATTTAAGAAAAATAAAACTTTTATCAAAAAATGGCAGGAAGTAAAACAGAAAAATAAAAAAAGACTTGCAGATTATATCTACAAAACAATGGGGATTGAAATAAATGAAAACTCTATCTTTGACGTACAGGTAAAAAGAATACACGAATATAAACGCCAACTTCTTATGGCATTGTATATGATTACCTGTTACAACAAAATTAAAGAAAACCCAAAAGCATCTTTTGTTCCAAGAACTTTTATCTTTTCGGGAAAAGCAGCTCCGGGATATGTTATGGCAAAATTGATTGTGAAATTTATAAATGCAATCGCAAGCGTAGTCAATAATGATTCAGATGTAGGAGATAAAATGAAGGTAGTATTTGTTCCTAATTATGGAGTTTCTGTAGCAGAAAAAATCATCCCTGCAGCCGATCTCTCTGAACAACTTTCTACCGCTGGTAAAGAGGCTTCGGGTACGGGGAATATGAAGTTTGCTCTCAATGGGGCATTAACAATAGGTACCTTGGATGGAGCAAATATAGAAATTAAAAATGAAGTAGGTGATAAGAATATCTTTATCTTCGGACTTAAAGCTCATGAAGTAACACAGCTTCGTGAAAGCGGATACGACCCTAATTCCTATGTAGAATCTTCGCCGGAATTGCAAAAAACCATCTGGCTCATTCGAACAGGATTTTTCTCTCCCGAAAATAGAGATCTGTTTAAACCTATAGTTGATAATCTTCTTATTTACGGAGATACATATATGCACTGTGCTGACTTTAATTCATACGTGGACGCACAGGAGCAAGTTGAAAAACTCTACGTCACTCCGGATAAGTGGACAGAAAAAACAATTATCAATGTAGCCAATATGGGCGTTTTCTCATCAGACAGGACTATTCGCCAATACGCTGATGAAATATGGAATATTACGTAGACAGGATTAACAGAACTATCTTTTCAGCGGGTGGAAAATCTTTATATACTTTCCATATCTCATGCAAAGAATAACTTGTAATGTTCCTAAAACTATAGCTCCTAGAAAGGGAAAGGTTGATTATTTTAAATTAACATCAGGAAAATGAAATAAGATTAACTAAAATTGCTAAAAAAGATATAAAAAAAATTAACTCCAAACTTAAGGAAAACAACAAAAAAACAGGGGAAATAATTTATGTTTGAACGACTTACAGATGGGTTTCAGGGAGCCTTGCAACGTATTCAGGGTAAGGCATTCCTAACAGAAAAAAACATTGAAG
>JAYEIY010000029.1:0-16706 GCA_034660375.1 Verrucomicrobiota bacterium | reverse complement strand
ACGTTTTGTCTGCAAGTGGTTCGACTTCTGAAAGCAGTTTGAGGTAGTAGGCATGTGCCTCTATTTCGCTACCGTACCAGTACCACCAGTATCCGGAATTTGGAAGATCAAGATAGGCAGTCTGATTTTCCTTGTCTCTAACAAGATACTGTTCAATATTGCGTATAATCATATCGCGCTTGTCATTGTCTTTGAGTTTATGCATTGCAAGAGCGAATGTGGCATTTGCATAAACACTTAGTTTTGTGCGGTCTTTATAGATTATTTCTTTCATCTTATTATTTTTTATGTCTGCTTCAGTGAGAATAGAAAAAACCATGGCGTCCATATTGTCTGCGTGCGTTTTGCATGGCTTTGTTTTGTTCGGTGCATTGAGGATTTTGCGGAGTTCGCAATTCTGGTATTCTTTGAGCCAATGAAGCCCATCTGAGAACATTTTTTCAGGAATCTCTGCTCCGAATCCTTTTGCGGTCAGCAACCCACGCACAACAATGCTTGTCGTATGTGGATATGAGTATTCATTGTAACCGGAGAACCATCCCCAGCCTCCGTCGGCATTTTGCATGAAACCTAACTTTTTTATTCCTTCTGCAATAACGTCAGCAAGTTTTCCTTCATCAAAGATAGGATTGTTTTTAAAGCGTTTCCATTGCTTTGTTCTTTCTGCATCATCTCCAATTTCCTGTGCATTCAGGTTGCTTGTTTTTTCTTTAATTGTGGCGAGGTCAATATTCATAGTGTCAAGAATATTACGGGTGATTACAGCTGGCAGAAAGCGATTGATAGTCTGTTCTGTGCATCCATAAGGATAATCAATGAGATAGGGCAGGGCGTCTATCATCGCTCCCGCAAGTGTGGGAGAGTAACGTATTTCCAATCTGGATTGTGTTGGATCACGTTTTTCAGGTATTTCTATTATAATTTCTTCAAAAGTTTTATTTTTTCTAATATTTCCGCTGAAGGATACGGTTTTATTTATGCCGTGTGTATAGACTGGAAAAGTTTTTTGCATTGCATCTGAGCCACGGGAAGTTATGGCTTTCATTGTGATTTTAGTTTTTCCTTTTTTTAGGACTTTTACTCGCCAGTCGATGCGTTTTTCTCCCTTGGATTCAATAAAAGTAGTAACTTTTGGATTATCAAGTAATTTTAGTGTATCGTTTCCTAATTCAATGGATACTTTTGCGGACTCCGCAAAATCTGAGTAATTATGTACTATTGCTGAGAGGGTGACAGTATCACTTTCGACAAAGAATCTCGGTGCTTGGAGCCGTACAATGATATCTTTTGATGTAATAATCTCTGTTTTTCCCTGTCCTACTCTTGTTCCATGAGTGAGAGACCAGGTTTTTATTACCCAAGTGGTTAGATCTTCAGGCATTTTGCATTCTATTTCAACTATTCCATCTTCAGAGGGTTTTAAGGATGCCGCCCAGAATGCGGAGTCCGCAAAATTCGTTCGTATATGTATTTTTTTCGGGGCTTCTTTTTTATTCAGGTTTCTTACAGAATCAGCAGCTAAACTATCATTCGCTAATCCTACACTTTTACATTCTGCTACTGCTGAAGCACAGAGTAATTGTCTCCCTTTGGTTCTTTCCATTTCTCTGCCTCCTCCCAAAGCCAATTTTTCCATTTCAGCGTCTTGTTTGAGTAAGTGACCGAATACTCCTAATGGAGACATTCCTATTTCATTTTTCTTAAGTATTTGTCTAAAATATTTGTTTAGATTGGAAAAAATATTTGGGGTGTGATTTCGTTTCCATTTCCAGAAAAATTTTGAGATATTGGGTATATTTGATCCACCGCTTATATATTCTATAGATTTATCGTAGATTGATACGACTGTATCGGATTTTATAGGGTTTGCATCAGGGTCTGATAGTTTTACTTTTATTTTTGTTATTTTCCCTGGTTTGCAGCGTTTTTCTGATGGAATAACTTCTACATTGATAATCCTTTTTTCTGGTGGAATTGTAATTTCTTTTGTAGCGGTATGGATTTTTCCATTACGCACAGTTATTGCTTCGACAAAGATATTGGGCATATCTTTTTTTTGAATGTCTATATTTTCTATCCATGTTTTTCCTTTTATATGAATAATCTTTGGAGTATAATAGTAACCGTTTGAGGGACGTAAAAAGAGCAGAACCGTAGAATCTTTTACTGCTGTATTAATCATGATCTCTGCCGTATCACCAGGTGCATAATTCTTTTTATCGCAAATAATCTCTATGTCATTGAAACGAAAATCGTCAGGAGAAACAACTATTTTCTCCCCTCTTACAGTAAAGATTTGTGCACCTTCTTCTGTCTCTTTATTATTGTCTGTAACAGAGAATGATATTCGGTATTGTCCCGGTTCTGCGGCTTTTATGATTTGCGAATCGTTTCCGTTTTCAATTTCGCTAGTGCTCCACTTTTGAATTAGATTTTCATGTGGTGTTCCGTCTTGCTCATATCGTATTTTGAACAATTTTGTTATGGAGTTTCCTTTTATTGGTTTATTATCTGCACTTGCTGCGTATGCGCTAGCATTGATGTTTTCTCCGACTCGGTAGAAACCTTTATTTGTCCATACAGTTACCTTGAAGGGGCTTTTTGATGCAATAATATTGCCTGTGCCGACAATTGTTCGCCGTGAGTGGTCTGTAACCTCTGCTGTAATAACATACCTTTGGGGTAGTCCTCCAAATAATTGATTTGCTACAGATGTATCTATTTTGATCTCTACAGTTCCGTTTTGACCGATTTCTATTTCATTATTTATTATTGTTTCGGGTGGGGCTGTGCTATGTGGTATCCATGAATAAAATGGTCTGCGGCAACCCCAGTTTTTCCAGCCGGGATACCATTCATAATCATAAGCGAACCACCAGTATCCCGGACTGTATAACCAGTCCCATGGTGTTGGGGGATACCAATTCTTTTCGTGTTTATATCGCTGTACTTTATATTTTATTTTTGCATTTTTTACTGTGCCTCCAAAATAGTATTCTGCTTTGATTGTGGCAGAGATGGTTTCTCCAAGTTTTACCGTTTTTTTGGGGGTATTTACAGATACTTTAAACTCCGGTTTTTTGTATTCTTCCACGCGGAAAGTGGCAATTCCATTGCGGTTTTTTATATAAAGCCTGTAGGTTCCCAGCGTTGCATCTTCAGGGAGTTCAAATTCTGAATCAAATGCGCCGTAGTCATCAGTTGTCATATTTTTCTTTAGTATTTCTGTACCTTTTGGGTCGGTTATGCTAACTGTGTAAGTTTTGTTTGCAAAAAATGAGTCTTCGGAGGTATAATCTGCTTTTCTCATCCAGAGTTTAAATTTTACTGTTTGTTCGGGGCGATACACTGGTCTGTCCGTTATTATGAATGCTTTTTCTCTGGAATATTGATTGAATTCTCGATTATTTCCGAACCATATTCTTCTAAATCCCATATATGCGGGAGTGCCATTCTTATTTTTTGTTGAAATTATCCACTGATAATTATTTTTTACATTATTTTTATCAATGGTAGCCAGTCCTTGATTATTTGTTTCTATGATAGATTGAGATGTTTTTATCTTATAGTGTCTTCGTTTGCGTTTAGGATTCCGTATATACTCTGACTTATATCCGAAGAGATTCAGTTTGGCATGGGAGATCGGTTTTCCGGTCACTGCATCAGAGACAAAATACATTTTTGCTTTATCAATCTTTTTTTCAATTATTACAGTATCGGTCAGCCAGAGAACAATTCTTGAGGTATTTCCATTTTGCATCTTTGCTGTTATTAGATATGCTCCGGCATCTTTTATAGGTGTTTTTATTGTTATTTGTTTATCAAAATGGTTTTTTAGAGGAATAATTTTCTTTTCCCACTTTACAGCTTTGCTCCTAAGGTATTTTTTTTCATTTTTTCGAATAATCCTATAGCCTATCCGGTTGATTTGAATTTTTTCGTAGTCAATTCTTTTGGGATTGGATTTTAGATGTTTTTTTATATCGTTAATAAGGAGCTCTGTATTTATTTTTGTTGCGGTAAAAGCAACTTTTGAGCCATTTCTGAATGTAAGACTTAATTTCGCATTTTTGCCTGCTGGGGAAGGGGTAGAATCTTCAAATTGACACCAGTTATTAACAATTTGATTTAATTTCTTTTCTTTGTAAGTCATTCTCGTACTAAATAGCTTACTTATTTTTTTAAAGCGTTCAATTGATTCCTTCCAGTATTTGGCTGCTTTTTTGTATTGTCTACGGTCAGTAAATATTTCAGCAAGTTGGTGAAGAGCTTGTTCTGCATTATTATCAGTTCCCTCTGATATTTTTTTGTATATTTTGATATAATTGTGTTCTTCGGGAAGTGAAAAGCGTTTGATTCCGGTTGCCAGTTTTGCAATTGTTTCCGACTCTTGAAGCGTATGAACAGCAAAAGGATTTTCTTTTTTTGTTTTTTCTGAATTTATCTGAAAACGATGATGTTTCATTGTTCTGACGGAGAACTGTGATTTTACAAAGCGTGCCCATTGCATGTCGGGTTCTGTTCTTTTTGGCATACATTTCTTTGTCGAATTCAGGAGAAAATGCCAGCGTTCACCATCATTTTTTGCATCATTGAAAGATTTTGGAGTGTTGTAATATATCGGAATTCCGTTTTCGGTTACGGGGGCTCCTGAATAATTATTAGAATTCATATAGCCAAATCCGTAATTTCTATTTTTCTCATAATCTGGCAATTTGGATAAATCTGTCAGGTTTTGTAATTTCCAAGCATTAGCATTGCTGGCTATGCTTATGGCATCTGCAAAATCCATAAGGAAAATGTATTTTACTGAAGGAGTTATTTTAGCTTGCTGTATAAGATCAAAGGCATTTTTATAGAGTTGTAAGGCTCGTGTTCTGTCTCTTTTTAGAGAAGATATTCTTTGTCCTCCACCGCGATGATTTCCCCTTTTGAATTCTCCAGATATCATGTAACCATAGTGATACTGTTCATGAAGATAGCTTTTTGCCGCTCGTGATAGAAGTTTCCAATTATTTTTGTGGATTTTAATGACTTTTTCTCTAAATGCATCGACTTTGTCCATTTTATTTATTTGTCTAAGACATGTCAATGCCCGACTATAGGCACTTGTAAGAGTTGTAACATTGTTTTCATAATTATTTGGTTTAAGGCATATTTTTTCATATTCATAGTATGCTTCTTTATAGTTGCCCTGCCGATAGAGTTTTTCTGCATTTTTAAAAGCAGTTTCGGCGTAAAGAATTATTGTCAAGAATATGGATAGGATTGTAAAAATGTATCTTTGCATTTTTTTGTCTCCTGAATAGTTTTATGGTTATGGTTACATCTAAAGCCTGCACGAAATGGTTTTTAAAAAGCAAAACCCTTTTCATACAGGCTTTTCGTGCAATGTATATCTATGACGTTTGAAAAGTCTTTTTATTAGTTCTCTTAAAAGAATGTCTGTACAACATCAATATCGTCAAAGTCATAAAAGGAACTATCTTCGTCTTCAACCTTTTCCTGTAAAATAATATCTTCGGGGAGAGATGATAGGAAATAATTCTTTTCTGCTTCTTTGTTATAGCTTGCTGCTGGCGAATAATGGGAGATTGCGCTATGAGATCTGGATGTACGAGTAAGTATCAGTTCATTTTGAGCTCTTGTTATAGCGACATATAGGATTCTGCGTTCTTCTTCTATTTGATCTTCAGTTTCCATACTTTTATAGTGTGGAAATTGTCCCGGTTCGGCTTTTAGGATATAACAAACTGGGCTTTCGGTGCCTTTTGCACTGTGTGCTGTAATTAATGTAACTTTGTCTGCACTGGCAAGGCTTTTTGCTTCTGATGAGGTTATAGGGTCGAGAGTATAGGTTTCCAGAAATGCTGAAATCTTTTTATGTTTTTTTGCAAGAGAAAGGATTAGTTTTAGATCTTTTTTACGAGTTTCCCATTTATCATATTTCTTCTCCAAGATAGGTTCAAGAATATCTATAGTCTTTTTTATAGCACTTGAAGGATTGTTCAGGACTTTATATATTTCTTCTATTGCAGTTGCTAGTGAAAAATATTTTGGATTTTTTCTAAGGTAAGCAACTATTTGTTGGGAGGAATTTATTTTATCTATATTTAGAATTAGTTTGCTTGCTGTAACATTACCTATCCCTCGCCAAAGAGTAAGATAGCGCAACCAGGCCATTTCGTCGTGATTATTTATTGCTGCACGCAACATGGCAAAAACATCTTTGACATGTGCGGTCTGCATTAAACTCGTGCCTCCAACCAGTTTGTATGGAATTTTTTTTTCAGTCAGTTTTGTTTCAAGTGATCTGGCTGTATAAGAAGAACGGACAATTACCATGTGGTCGCTCCATTTTACTCCAGAAACAGATTTTCGCTGTAATAAATTTTCGGCAATCCATTCGGCTTCTTTGTATTGATCTTCGAAATCCATTAACCTGGGCATTATTCCTTCTCCACGGAAGGAGGTCAGTTCTTTATTATAGTTTAAGGGAGATTTATTCAGCAGCCAGTTTGCAAAATCAAGAATTTCTTGAGTTGACCTATAATTCTTATTCAAATATAGAATCTCTGCATTTTTTACACGGTCTTTAAAAGAATGAATGTTTTTAAAATCTGCTCCCCTAAAGGCATATATACTCTGTGCATCATCTCCTACACAAAAAAGTTTTGCCATACTTTTCATTGCATTAAGAATAAACCACTGAAGAGGATTAGTATCCTGCATTTCATCTACCAGTACAAAGTCATAGAGTTTGCCTATATGAGAGGCTGTTTTTTTATTTTTATAGAGTTTTTTTACAAAGATATGGAGAATATCATCGTAATCTATATATTTATTATCTCGTTTCTTATTTGTATAACGACGACATACTTCGATGATTCTTGCAGTCATTTCTTCATCATGTTCGGTAAATTTTTTGCAGTATTCTTTAAATGGTTGGTTGGTATTGCGGACATAGGAGAAGAGAGATATAATTTCTGATGGTTTCGGAAAATCTTCACCTTGTGCTCTGAATGGAGCTCTGACTAATTTCATCAAATTCAGTTGGTCATCGCGGTCTATTACAGTTGTATTTTCTAATCCAAAAAGTTTAGGCATTTTTCTCATTGTCATTAGGCAAAAACGATGAAATGTACCCGCTTCTATTCTATCGGCAGAAGTTCCGATAATTTCCTGGAGGCGAGTTATCATTTCTTTTGCAGCTCTGCGTGTAAAGGTAAGAAGCAATATCCTTTCCGGTTTTGTTCCTTCTTTGATAAGCTGTGCTGCTTTTGCAATTATAGTTCTTGTCTTGCCTGTTCCCGCTCCTGCCAAAATAAGAGCATGGCTACTTCTTTCTTTAATTGCATTTAATTGTTCTTTATTTAAATCCATAATATAAGTAATGATTTTTACAAGTAATTTGTAATTTTAAGGGGTAATTTTTTATATAAAAATGTTTTTTCTAGCTTATCTTTTTAGTCGCGTAACATAGCGAAGACCCGAGCATAATTTAAGCAAAATTAGTAGAAAACATAGGAGTTCGCTTTAAGTTATTATTGTGAAAAAACAAAAAAAGTAATCCTTATGTTAAAAATCCTAATCAAGTTAGAATCTATATTAAAAATACTAGATTGCAACATGGATACAATTACAGGACATTAAAAAAGATCCAAAAGGAAGTTATTACAGACGTTATTACTCAAATATTGCTTGCGTTTGGAATATATTATATGAACCAGAAAGAAAAAACATTTGTCTGTAAATGTGGTAATTGTATTGATTTTTATATGGAAAACAAAAAAAGGAGGTTGATACATAACAACAAAATGACACGTTAAAAACGTTTGACAAAGCGGAGATAAGCTCTTCTGAAGAGCAACTTATTTAAGAATAGTCGAACCAAATTGCGATAGGAGACGGTTTCCTGCGGGAAGAAAACTCTTCCCCATATAAAAAAAAGACAACAATGTCCTAGAGTATTCTGTTATGCTTTAAAAAACTTCGCTGTCTGTGCAGAGCCCCAGCAATAGTTTGCAAAACTTAAAATGATCTCAAAAATAGAGGTCCCCTCGAGTGAACGTGACTAAATATTTTTTTTAAAAAATCAACTTTTAATTTTGGTTCCGCCTTGTCTGGGTTAGGAAGTAAGAAAAAACTCAAAAAATATCCTGTTAATCCTGCAAATCCTGTAATCCTGTCTAAAAAGTAAAAAAGAAATCATGTCTAACCCAAGTTGTGGCTATACAAGATTATTAAGGAAAGGGCATTTGACAGGATTGCATGATTTTCAGGATAGACAGGATGGAGTTATTGGTCCGTTGGCAGTAATATTCGTGTTTTTTTATGGCAAGATTTTTAGAGTATCAATTTATCTCTCTTAATATCAATGAGATAAAATATTTTTTTTAAAATCAACTTTTAATTTTGGTTCCAGCTTGTCTGGGTTGGTAATTAAGAAAAAACTCAAAAAAATATCCTGTTAATCCTGCAAATCCTGTAATCCTGTCTAAAAAATAAAAAAGAAATCATGTCTAAACCAAGTTGTGGCTATACAAGATTAGTAAAGAAAGGGCATTTGACAGGATTGCATGATTTTCAGGATGGAGTTCAGAGCTCATTAGTTTCAGGGGAAGCATCTGTCTAACTTAGATGCAACTTTTTTGTTGTTTTGTCAAAATAATTCATCTTTTTTTTTGGTGAATATTTCAAAAACTGGTCGACTGTTGGACAGTTGCTTATATTTTTAACCTCAAATTATTTTAGAAGTGTCTAGTAGTCGACCAGTTTTATAATAAAAAGCGATAGAATATGTGAATAGTATTCCACCAATTAACGCGATTAAAACTTGCATTTGTATTAGACAGCTCTGATGAGCTCTGGTTGGATAGTTGCTTATATTTTTAACCTCAAATTATTTTAGAAGTGTCTAGTAGTCGACCAGTTTTTATAATAAAAAGCGATAGAATATATGAATAGTATTTCAGCAATTAACGCGATTAAAACTTGCATTTGAATTAGACAACTCTGATGAGCTCTGGTAGTCAGAAGATATATTTTAAACTTTTAGTTTTTATACTTAACAAAATTTTTCGCATTCTTATATTATGTACAACAACACTTAAAAAGGAGTAGTCAGGATATATAACAGAAATTAAAAGCGAAAAAAAAGGCAAATCTTACCTCTCTACGCTAATAAGAGAGTCTTATCGAGAGGATGGGCTAGTAAAAAACAGAACGATTGCCAATCTTTTAAAATTACCAGAAAACATTATAAAAAAGATAGACATGTTTTTAAAGGACGTTGAAGAGATTTCAAAGTTTCGGATTTAGGAACTCCTTACTCTTATGAATATGGAGCTTCATTTACTTTCCGAAAATTGGCTAAAAATACAGGGCTGGATAAATCTATTTTTCAAGGAAAACCGCGTGGCGAGAAAATGTTTTAGCAATGGTGACTGGCAGGATTCTCTATCAAGGAAGCAAATTGAATTTAGTAAATACCTATATGGATACTGCTTTATGGGAAATAGCAGGACATGAATTTGGAATAACACCTGATGTGGGAAAAGACTGCTACAAAGCCATAGATGAATTATTAAAGAGAAAGGAAAAAATTGAGTGTAAATTAGCGAAGAAACATCTGAATAAAGGGGCTATCCTTCTCTATGACATAACAAATACATGGCTTGAGGGTGAATATGAAAATTCAGGAATAATTAAATATGCTAGAGGGAAAGGTGCCAAACAAGGCTACAAACATGTGGCTATAGGATTGTTAACCAACGCAGAAGACTGTCCAGTTGGTGTAGATGTGTTTAAAGGCAATATTTCAGACCAGACAACTGTACTAAATCAGATTAAAAAAATATCGGAAAAATACGGGATAAAAGAAGTTGTTTTTGTTGGTGATAGGGGAATGCTTACACAAAAAAGAATCAGTGAAATAGATTCAGATTATTTTAAAATTGTAACGGCATTAACTCATATAGAATTAAATTCGCTTATAGAAAGGGAAAGTATCCAAATGGATCTTTTTGATGAAATGAATATAGCAGAAGTTGTAGATTCTGAAAAACAAAGAGATGCGTTATATGCTCTGTAAAAATGAACAAGAAAAAAGAAAAGAAAGAGAAACACAAACAGGATTAATAAAAAAAGTAGAGGATTTATTAATTAAAAAAGCTACTGTAAAGCGAAAAAGAGATCAAAAGAAAACGTGTGCTAGCGTTGGTCGTATTTTTGAGAAATATAAAATAGAAAATTCTTTTCTTGGGATGTAAATGATAACGGAAAGTTAACGTGGAGTAAAAAAGAAAATAAGATTGAAGAGGAAAAATTGCTGGATGGTTGCTACGTAATAAAGTTTATTATAACTCAAAGAATGAATAAGGATGAAGTTGTTGAAGCCTATCGGGGGTTGCAGAAAATAGAGCAGGTTTTTAGAAATATGAAGACTATAGTGTTAGAATTAAGACCAATACATCACAAGCTTGATAATAGAATAAGAGGTCATATTTTTATAATTATGTTTGCATATTATTTGCAGTGGCATGCCATGAAAAGAGTCGAACCTTTATTTTTATCGGATGGTAAAGGCAGTAATCGAAGATGGTCATTTGATATTATTATGCAAAGACTAAAATCAATAGATAAAGTTGAAAATATTATCAATAATGTAGTGATAAAAAAAACAATAAACAAACCTGACGACGAGCAAAGTGAAATTTTAAAATTATTAGGAGTTAAATTGTAGACAGTAATTTTGCAAAATAATCCCTGCTTAGTTAAGTAGGAGTTAGAGTGAGTAACATTCGATTAAGGTCATTTTGTTTGATGAGCAACGCGAATCTTTGGAGTACAGAGCGAGTTCCCGAGCTACCTTGGAAAGCAAGGGCTGAGGCTCCCGACAGGAACTAAGGCTTTGCCTCACTTTTTATTGTCAGAAAAGATCATAGCAAATAAAATAAATGCCAATAGTCCGTATTTAACTCTGTAATATGCGTTAAACATATATGCTATTTATATTTTATTCTTCATTGAATGAGCTTTTTTTTTCTGTTTTTTGTTCTATTTTTAACTCAATAAAAAAAATGAATCTTAAAAAAAAATATCTATGAAAATTAAACAGAAAATTGTTATTTATATAATTATCTTGCTGTCTATTCTATTGCTTTATGCAAATATGAGTATCTTTCGTGCTTCGCAGGAGATCAAAGAGGATGGCGCAATTATTGAGAACGTTCCGCCTTCACTTGCTCTTATTACATTTGCGGTTGGTCCCCTTCGTGGGATTATTGTAGATTTTCTCTGGTGGAGAGCTATAGATTTGCAGGACAAGGGAGAATTTTTTGAAGCGATTCAGCTTGCTGACTGGATAACAAAGTTACAACCGCAATTTGAGTCAATATGGGCATATCAGGGATGGAATCTTGCCTATAATGTTGCTTATGAATTTCCTGAAAAAGAAGATCGATGGAAATGGATAATGAGTGGACTTCAATTGATGAGAGATGAAGGATTAACCTATAATCCGGATAGCAGTGCGATAAAAAATGAGATTTCCAGAATTTTTTATGATAAAATAGGTGGTGTTATTGATCCTGGAGGCGAATATTTTCGAGAAGAATGGGCTAAAAAAATGGTCCATTATTTTGAGACTGGAACGCGAGAAGAGCTTATTAAACTCTCGGAAGCTCCTCTAAATAAAAAAGAATTATTTTTAGATGAAAAAATAAAGAAAATAGTAGATACTGCAGAAAATGAAGAAATTTCCTTTGCAAAATTACTTGAAGAGGCAGTTCACCTGCATGAAACTGAACTGCATATCTTAAAACATCATCATGAAATAGCACTAAAACTTAAATATTATTCCAAAGCTAGAAAGATAAGAGATGAACTTAAGATGGCGCCGAAACGTATCTTGCAACTAGACAGAGAATATGGTCCTTTTGATTGGCGTGTGCATCATGCCCATGCAGTCTACTGGGCAGCAAAAGGCACTTACGAAGAGTTTGTTTCAAGAGGTTTGAATTATGCTCCCGTAATAAGACAGTCAATGATAGCTTCATTCAGGAACGGACGGCTTTTTTATGATTCACATAGTGGTTTTATGACATTTACAAATAATCTGGATATATTTGGAAGAGTTCACGATTATTTTCATTATTTTATGGAAAATGATTTTTCACAGAAGATAGACTCGGCACATAAATCTTTTCTTGAAGAAGGAGTTCCAATTCTTTATACTTTTAATCATCAGGAGGAGGCAAAAGAGCTTTTTCATCATTACAAAGAGGATTATCCCAAAGATGCAAAAGGTGATTTCAATGATTTTCTTATGACGCATATGAATAAGGTGCTCAGAGGAGAAAAAGTAGGAGATAAAAAGTCTCTTGTTATTTCGTCACTTTACCAAGCTTTTCTATGGTATTCTACAGGAGATGAAAATCGAGCATCAGGATACGAAAGACTTGCAAAAATAGTATGGAGCTCTCATCAGAAAAAAAATGCAGGTTCTCCGGGAATATTGCTTCCTCCTTTTGATGAACTGAAGAAAACGGCCCTTAAACTTGCCAGCGGTTCTACAAGTACACTTCCTCTCTCTCTTAGAAAATCTCTTGAAACAAAAACTTCCGGTAGAATAAAAGTTGAATTTCATCCGCATAGGGTAGATAAAGTAAAAACCGGGAAATTGCATTCAGATTTTCATGATCATAGCCACAAAGAAAAAAAGAAACATTGAAAAATGCTTAACCATAAAAGATTTTTAAAATTAATTTTGCTCCTGGCTACACCACTTGCAATTGTTAGATTAATTTAGGAACCCCAATTTAGCTTTATTTTCCGTTTTCTGGAAATATTTTTTAATTTTATTACAGGATGAATAATGCCTATTTTTACATTACAGCAGGAGTCTGGAAAGCTCGAAGATATAGAGATTCTAAAGTCCAAGATGATTATTGGCAGGAATGAAACATGTGAAATTAAAATTCTAGGGGGAGATATTTCGCGAGAACATGCATGTGTAACCATAGATAAAGATAATTGTTTCATTGATGATCTTGACAGTCGAAATGGTACCTATGTAAATGCAACTCCAATTACAGAAAAAACGAAACTTAAACATATGGATGTTGTTCAGATAGGTAAGAATACTTTAATGTACAGTGATAATGATATATCGGTTGAGAGCGAAAAATATGATCATTCCGCTCCAGTAGGACAGTCTCACTCTCAGTTATTTAATTTTGATTTTCTTCAGGAAGTTATTTTTAAACTTGAAGGAAATATAGGGAAGATAATAAAAGGAAAAACCGATGTAATTAAAAACCTTATTATTGCTTTACTTTCAGATGGTCATATCCTTATCGAAGATGTCCCTGGAGTGGGAAAAAGTATGCTTGCACGTGTTCTTGCAAAATCCATTCTTGGCAATTATCGCAGGATTCAGTTTTCTCCTGATATGCTCCCCAGTGATATTACCGGAATCAATGTCTACAATAAAAAAACAAAAGATTTTACTTTTATGCCTGGACCTATTTTCGGTAATATAATATTGGCAGATGAGATAAACAGAACTACACCTAGAACTCAATCAAGTCTACTGGAATGTATGTCGGAG
The DNA here is from genome assembly GCA_034660375.1 of Verrucomicrobiota bacterium. Lineage (GTDB taxonomy): Bacteria > Verrucomicrobiota > Lentisphaeria > UBA2565 > JAYEIY01 > JAYEIY01. The sequence goes on along the minus strand of JAYEIY010000029.1, from coordinate 3,094 downwards.
GCAACTATAACTATTGATGGGCAGCAGCATGTACTTCCTAAACCCTTTTTTGTTATAGCTACTCAAAATCCTTCAGATTATCATGGAACTTATCCTCTTCCCAAACCACAGCTAGACAGGTTCTTAATGAAAATATCAGTAGGATATCCAGAGATAAATACAGAAAAAGAAATTCTTTCATCTCAGATGGAACGTCACCCTATAAATGAAATTTCCCATATAGTTAAAGCTATGGATATTGTGTTATGTCAGGCCCTTGTTCGAAAAACTTATGTATCTGATGTAATCAGAGAATATATAGTAAAAATTGTTAACGCAACAAGGAATCATCCTGCTATTGAACAGGGAGGTAGTCCAAGAGCATCATTAGCACTTATGCGAACATCTCAGACTATTGCAGCCTATAATGGGCGGGATTTTGTAGTGCCGAATGACGTAAGAAATCTTACTATTCCAGTCCTTGCTCATCGCCTGACATTTAGAGCTAGGGCCAGAAATGAGTGGGATAATGTTGAAACAGTTATTGAGTCAATTGTCGATAATACTCAAATGCCGGAAGAACACCTTGAAAAGTAGGTGATTTAATGTCAAAAGATTTGATTCCTCATATAAGAATATTTTATTTGTTACCTACATTAAAAGGGTGGATTGTTGTTTTTACAGGTTTACTTATGACGACAGTGGCAATGCTCAATCCTAATCCGGTACTGGCACTTTTGAGTGCATCTGTTATAAGTATTGTATTTGTTAGTTTCATTATGTCACTTTTATCTCTCTACAAAATAAATATCCGCAGACTTCCGAATGAAGATACTCATGTCGGCTTATCGGCGGAAATGTCAATTGTCATAACAAATTTATCTAAGAGGAGTCGTCAGCCTTTTATTATTTCTGAAAAATGTCTGTTTACTGCCGGAGGACGTTTTGATCAGGTTGTATCCTATTTGAGACCTAGCGAGAGGAGGATAATTAAAAGGTTTATCCCTGCATTGAAGAGAGGTAGATACGATTTTGATAAAATTGTATTACAGGGAGGAGATCCTGCCGGGATTTTTAAGAGAAAGAGATATTTTTGGATTCCTACTGAGATAATCATATTTCCTGAAATAGAAAGAATTTCCAGTTTACCGTTAAATAGAAATAATACAATACAGTCATCTGGGAGAGCGTCTGGTATGGTCGGCTTTGGACAGGAATATTTTGCGATAAGGAGATATATTCCGGGTGCAGATACTATAAAAAATATACACTGGAAGGCAAGTGCAAAAAAAGGAAAGCTCCTTGTAAAAGAATATGAAAGCCATAAAATACCGCAAATATCTATACTCTTGGATACATATAAAAATGCAGTGGGGGGAGAAGAACCATATAATACAAATTTTGAATTCCTTATTAAAAGCGCCGCTTCTATTGTTGATCATCTCTCTTGCACATATTGTAATATAACATATGCACAATACTCTGATAAAATAGATGATATAGAAATAATAGAGGGCACAGCAACTGAAACAACAGACAAAATCTTCGCAATATTGTCTGAAACACAGACCTCTAAAGAAAAATTTATAGAACTACTTAATTTAGTAGACAAATATATAATAAGCGATTCGATACTCTATTGTTTAACTATGACAGAATCTACTGAAATGCATGATTTTTTTAATTTTCTACTTGATCGGGGAGTTGATATACGCTGGTTATATGCAGAAAAAAAGCTTTTTAGAAAAAGATATTCTTCTTCCGGTAGCAAGTCATTAAAAATAAAAACTAAATTGCTATCTGTAGAACCCAAAATTCTTTGTGCAGAGACTAAACTTTCACAGGTAATGAACTGGAAATGATAGAAAATAACCTGAAATCTAAGAATAAACTACAGAAACATAGAGTTTCATATCATTGGTTCTTTTGTCTGCTATATAGCTTGTCTGTGACAGCTGCTTTATATCGGCATGGACATCCAGTATTTAGTATTACCGTAATTTTTCTCTGTTTTCCAGCCACTTTGTCAAAGTATCTGCCTCAGAAAATCCTCTCCAAAGACAACAGGGAGATGCTTCTCTATATTTTTATCGTTGCGGGGCTTGCCTGGGGAATGATTCGTGCAGAAGCAGGTTTTGTTTCTCCCGATATAATGCTGATAGAATCAGTGGCTCTTTTAGGAATAGGTTTTTTCTTTAATTGCAAACATCACGATTATGCTCTTATGATGCTTATTTCAGGAATTCTTTTGTCCTATGCGACCCTATTTCCTAATGTAATTGTCTTAAACCTTTTTCCGCCTATATTTATACTCACACTTTTTATTTTATATTCATCCCGTCTTATGAGTTTTGCTCCTCTTAAACCTGAGGAAAGTCAGAAGATTTTTGCCAGGATAAACTGGAAATTTTTTCTTATACATTTTCTGCTCTCTTCAATTGTTACAGTATATTTTTTTTCACTTTTTCCCATATATCCACAGGATACAAAAGGATTTATTCCTGTTCATTTCAAAACTCATTCTGATGATATTACTCCCGAAAAATTTCGGCGTTGGTCAGAAACCTCAAAAAAAACGCCTGGATTACGAGGGGAAAAGAAAGAAAATATGCCTATTCTGGGAATCGGAAAAAGTAAGGAAATAATTTCTAGAGGAGATTCAGAAGGAGAAACTGTGCTTGGTCTTTCCGGTGCCGGCAGAACAGGAAAGGAACTATTATTTAGAGTACAATCACCTGTGACTTTATATTGGCTTACAAATCTTTATGATTCCTATAATGGGAAAATCTGGACAAAATCGGATAAGTTGAAAAATAAAAAAAAGTTTCGCAAATTATCATATAAAAAGAAAGTTGTACAGACCTTTTTAATTGAAAAATGGAGCGGTAGAAGCCTTCCCGCTGCATTTTATAATTTTTTTACAACTCAAGTTTCATTAACTCCAAAATATCATATAAAAAGAGAAAAACTTAATTATTTATTAGCTAAAGATAAGGAATATCCGCAAACTCCATTCAAATATTCAGCTTCTTCAGTATTAAATGTTTATAATGGTAAGGATTTTCGTATTTTGAAAATCCCACTCAAACATTATATAAGATTACCGGAAAATAAG
>JAYEIY010000028.1:0-16807 GCA_034660375.1 Verrucomicrobiota bacterium | reverse complement strand
ACCTCTCTGCAAGACTCTGTTCTCTCGCAAAAAAAGGACAAATCCTTATCTCACAGCAGACAAACCAGAAAATAGGTCATTTTATAGAAACAGAATCGTTGCAGAAAATAAAAATAAAAGGATTTTCAAAGCCCATAGAAGTCTTTAAAGTTATAAAATAACCGGTTTTGCTGGAACTTGGGACTTGGACTGCGAACTGCGGCTTGTAGATTAAACCCCGAATAAAACGGGAAAATAAAATTTCCTATAAGATAAAAATTATGAATATTCTTCACACAACTGGAGTTGTCTTGCTGGCATCCGGAAATAGCACTAGATTTGGGAATAAAAACAAACTATTGCAAAAAATTGATGGAATCCCCCTGTTTTGTCATAATATTATTGAATTCTCCCAAAAGATTCCTCCCGAACGACTTATTTTGGTAGTTCCTCCAAATGCCAAAACTTTATTTGAGGAAATTCTGGTAAAACAGGAATTGGAAAATACAGTAAAAATAGTCTTTGGCGGAGAGAAACGTCAGGATTCTGCATTATCTGGGCTAAAGGCGCTGCCAAAAAACACAAAAATTGTAGCATTACAGGATTCTGCCAGACCTTTTGTTTCCATAAAACTTCTTGCAGAATGTGCGGAGTCCGCAAATCATCGGGGAACTGGGATTGCCGCACATCCTATAGTTGATACTATCAAAATTGCGACTTCTGATATGAAAATACAGAAAACACTTGATCGTGATTTCTTATGGGCAGTTGAAACTCCACAAGCTTTTATGCGTACCGAAATAATATCTGCATACGAATATGTAAATAAAAAGAAAATTGATGTAACCGATGATGCCACAGCAATGGAATATGCCGGGAAAAACGTTTTTCTTGTAAAAAATACAGAGAAAAATGATAAAATAACTTATTTAAAAGATTTATGAATTATATAAAATCTACAGAAACTGGTTGTCTTTTGATGTTGACTGTCAGGGCGGGAGCATCGGCAGATAAAATTGTTGGACCCTATGATAATCGTTTAAAAATAAAGATTTCTGCACCTCCCGAAGATGGAAAAGCCAATAAGGCAATTCAGAAATTTTTCTCAAAAAAACTGGGAATTTCCAAGTCAGAAATCCAAATTATCAAAGGAACAACAAGCCAAAATAAAAAACTCTCTTTAAATAACATAAGTAAATATACTCTCTTGCAAAAATTAGGACTTGTAAAATGTTAAAAACTGTCGCAATTTATACACTTGGATGTCGTCTCAATCAGGCTGAAACGGCTCTTACACTTGATAGATTCAAAAAAAATGGATTCTCGGTAACAGACTGGAAGGACGGAGCAGATATCATGATAATTAATTCATGTATTGTTACCGGCAATGCAGAAAGAAAATCACGTCGACTCGCAAAACAGACAAAAAAGAAATTCCAAGACTCTTTTTTGGTACTTACAGGTTGTGCTCCCTCCAAAAAAAACAACAAATGGACTGAAGATGATTATATTGATCTAAAAATAACAAATGCGGAAAAAACAAATCTTATAGAACATCTTCCCAAGGATAAATTCTCTCTTTCACCAAAATTAGATGTTTCTGAGGATAAGCTTTCTTGTGACCATTTTATTGAAGATGCAACCGGATACTACCCAAATACGACACGTGCAAATATAAAGATACAGGAAGGATGCGATTTCAGGTGTAGCTACTGTATCATTCCGGACTGTCGAGGTCTTCCCCGCTCAAGATCTAAAAATGATATACTAAAGGAATTTCAGGAATTACTAAAACGTGGGCACAAAGAGATTGTCTTAACAGGAATTAATACAGCTCTCTACAATGACTCAGGATGTGATTTGGCAGATTTATTATTTGAAATGTCCAAAAAAAAGGGGGATTTCAGACTTCGCCTGAGTTCAGTAGAACCTATCCCTTCAATAATGAAACTCATCCCTTTGATTAAAGAGTCTCCAAAAATCTGCCGATTTCTTCATCTCCCCATTCAGTACGGAGAAAATACTATTCTAAAGGCAATGAATAGGCGTTACGATATAAAAACATTTGTGGAGTACGCAAATACCTTTGCAAAGAAGATTCCAAATATTTGTTTGGGGACGGATGTAATAGTCGGATTTCCAGGAGAAAAGGATATTCATTTTGAAGAATGTCTTAAAATAATAGACAATCTCCCCTTCTCTTACCTACATGTCTTTAGTTTTTCCCCACGACCAGGAACTCCTGCAGAACAAATGCCTGAAAAAGTCCCGAAAAACTTAAAAAAACAACGCCATAAAAAATTAGCAAAACTCGCTAATAAGAAATCTCAGGACTTTATTGAAAAGAATATAGGTCTCCCTTTAAAGGTACTGGTGGAAAATGATGCCCCGTATCCATCTGGATGGTCAGATAATTATATAAGAATAAATATCCCTGATTCACCTAAAAAAGGAGAGAATTACTTTGCAGAAGTTATTCTTAACAAACATGAAAAAGACAGAAAAGGGGAGGGCGTTTTGATAAGATGATTTCTTTGAAAAAGAAAAAATTGATTACAGGATTTTTATTTCTAACCCTCTTTATCAACCTAGGTTGTAATTTTTTTTATTCAGATACAGTTGCTCGACGATTGATAACACATTTTTCTGGACAAAAAGATACTTTTATCGCAGATTATTCATCTGCGGATCAGCTCCTCAACAGTTTAAAAAACACAAATGGCAATATTTTTATAGATTTTAAAGGATTTACACACACAGATTTTGAACCTATTGCGGCATTATTATATTTTAGAGCGGTATATTTATATTATCCACGCAAAGTCTTTGTTGCTGATCCTTCTCAGATAATTACTCTACAAGGGGTAGAATTTTTGTATGATAACTTTGTTGTAACTAAGTCATTTTTGGAAAAAAATAAGATAAAAACCATATTTACTCTGTCTCATTCGCATAAAAAGGGTATAAACTGGAAAATAAAAAGACTCTGAAATGGAAATTTTATTTATAGCTTTGTATTTACTATTTATTGTATTTGTAGGCTACGTATTTATTCTTGAGATTGACAGCAAAAAAAGCCTTTGGACTTATGAAGTAATACTACTTTCTCCAAGTATAGGGGCAGGGATTGTTGGTTTTTTGCTATTTTATTTATCAATATTTGGTATTTCTACAATATATACTTTGAGTACAACAACAGGAATATGTATCTTTCTCATGTTTTTACATAGAAAGCGATATTTATTTCAGTTTAAAGCCATTCTCAGTCTTTTTCGAAGATTTTTTTTTAATCCAAGTCTCTATAAAATAGATTTTCTTCTTTTTTTAGTAATTTTTATTATTTTTTCAAGCGTAATTACATATTCTCTTGTCTTCCCTGTATATGAATGGGATGCATTTGCTATATGGATGTTAAAAGCCAAAATCATCTTTTTTGAAAATCAGCATATTGCATCTTCTCAGTATTTTTTTTCTCCTTCATTGGGATACACCCATCCTGAATATCCCCTCCTTTTTCCATCATTGATCAGCGGAATATTTACATGCATTGCCAGAATAGACAATGTTCTAGGCAAAGTTATGTATCCATTTATATTGTTGGGTTTTATCTGTTTGCTTTACTCTTCTGCAAGATGGAAGCTAAATAGAACAAATTCGCTTTTAATCACCTGCATCGGGATAAGTGTCCCTGCTGTTTGGCAAATCAGCAGTGTTGGACTGGCTGACATGCCATTGGCATTATTTTACGGAGGCTCTCTTCTTTACATAATAAAGTCTTTACAGAATCATAATAATAGAATTTACTTAATTCTTGCCTTCACTTTTTCCGTTTTTTGTGCCCTTACAAAAAATGAAGGATTTGCCTTAGCGATTATAAATATATTTGTTTTTTCTGTATTCAGGCTATTGGCAAAGAAGGATAAAAAAAGTATTAAGGAAATCATAGTCTTCGTCTTACTTTTTGCGGTTATTATACTTCCATGGCATCTTTTCTCTGCGGATATTCCACGATTCCAGGAGGCATATTTTTCAAGGATAAAATATTCAATAATAGCAGAAAATATAGGTAGGCTCAAGGTTATTATTCCTGAGTTTTGTAAACAGGGATGGAACTTCTATAGATGGGGTGCATTACTGCTTTTGTTGATCTGTTCCTCATTATGGAAACCGCAAATTATTAAAGAAAAAACACTTTATATTACCTGGATTCTTTTTTTTCTTCATCTTTTTCTCTATATCTTTGTTTACATAATCACTCCCTGGGATCTTAAAAGACTTATGATCATGTCTCTTCACAGAATCCTGATACACACTGTTCCTTCAATTATCCTTATTATCAGTCTGAATCTATATTTTATTCCGAATTACGCAGTTAAATAGTGCGTTTTTATTGTTTTTGGAGATTTTTCCTCCAATTAAAGGCGGTGCAAAGCACCGCAGTTCAAAGATTCGCGTTGCAAATCAAAAAAAAACAGCCTAATTAGGAAGAATGTTAGTTTTTTCGTGCGAAGCACTTTGGAGCGCAGAGGCTCTGCCTCGCTTTTAATTTTACAGATAATTTCACAAAAAACAAAAAGTTTTAACCCAATAGGTTAACGCTTATTTTACAAATTTAACCCCAAAAATAGAAAAATAGCATTTCAACTGCGTTTCTTAGGCTAATAATTTTGTTGGCTAATCATTTTGGCTTCTTCACCAGAATTAGTGGGTTAGTTACTGCTTAATCAACCTCATTTGCTTTTCGTCGCAAATCATTTCAGTTCTTTTGCTACCAGAATTCATGATCAAAATAAGGTTCCGGCAACTTTCCTAATTGGTGATACAAAGCTGTTTCCATTACGTTAAAAGATCTATATCCAAATTTTATTTTTTGGTTAAATCTAATAAGATAATATAATGATGCACTTTAGTTATTCATTCTTATTTCAAAAAAACTTGTTTTTTTTGGAAAAAGAATTTAAATTTTATTAACAGCAGGTTTTTACATTTGTCAAATAAAAAATCGTATAAATAGGGCGGAGGTACGATGCCCGGTTTATGCAGATTTTTTATTTGACAAATGTAAGGTTCTGATGTACTTGACCCACAAATTCTGGTGAAGACCCTCATTTTGTTAATGTTTGCTTCCGCCTTGTCTGGGTTGGATATTAAAACGTTCTGTTTAGTGAGATTACAACGCCCTGAATTTCTACCTCTTCTTTCGAATAGAACTGGGGAGAATATTCGGAGTTGGCGGGGCGAAGTTCAATTTGTTTGTCAGATTTAAAAAATGATTTTATTGTTGTTTCATTATCGCCTACCAGAGCAACTGTAATGTCTCCATTTTTTGGTTGTACATCTTTCATAGCAATAACTATGTCATCATGAAAAATTCCTAGGTCTCTCATGCTGTCCCCACTTACCTTTAAACCGAAAAGTTCCTCGGATCTATATTTTTTGGGAAGTAGAGAACGATCCATATTTATTATTTGTTCAACATGTTCTTCTGCAAGAAGGGGGGCGCCGGCATTTATTCGCCCGAGGATTGGGATTCCAACTGTAAGAGAAAGATATTTTGGTTTTGAAGATCTCAGCAGAGTCAGTCCTCTTGCTTTTGATGAACGTTTTAAGTATCCCTTTGCCTGCAATGCTCTGAGGTGATTATATGCTGAGGGTGTTTTTATTTGAAAATTCTCTGCAATTTCAGCAATTGTTGGTGGCATACCTTTACCAGATGAATGTTGTTCGATAAATGAAAGCACAGATTTTTGCTTTTTTGTTAATTTTTTCATAATAATTCTTTTTGGAGTTAAGTTAAAAGATAACAAAGTATATATATCATTATTGGTATGTCAAGAGAAAAAACAAAATTATGCTATTTTTTTTTAGCTAAAAGAAGTGTCTATTTTTTTTCAATTCCGAAAGTGATAGATTTTTTTAGAATTGCTATTGGTAAATGGAGCTTTAAATGCTTTAAAAATGATTCTGAATTTCTCCAATGGAATCATCTTAAAAAGCTTGAATTATGTAAGGAGTTATGGTTTTTATAAAAATAAACTAGTTTTTTTATAACTTGCAATAAAGTAAACTAGTTTATTTTTTGCTAGTCTGTTTTTGGATATACATATTTGTATGTTTTTTATTAGATTTGGGACGATATTATGATTAAAAATATATTTGATTTACAAAATCCGTGGCGTTTTGAAAAAGGGACAAAGTTTACGTTTCCTCTTTATTCGCGTAATATTGAGGTGATTCTTAAAGAAAATCTTAAATCAGAGAAGATACTTGGACTTATTGGTAGTAGGCAAGTGGGGAAAAGTTTTTTGCTTTACCGTTTAATTCAACATTTGCTAAAAAGTAATATTTCAAAGTCTGACATTTTTTATTTCAACCTTGATGATAATCAGACCTCATTAGTTTCAGGGGAAGCATCTGTCTAACTTAGATGCAACTTTTTTATTGTTTTGTCAAAATAATTCATTCTTTTTTTTTGATGAATATTTCAAAAACTGGTCGACTGTTGGACAGTTGCTTATATTTTTAACATCAAATTATTTTAGAAGTGTCTAGTAGTCTACCAGTTTTATAATAAAAAGCGATAGAATATGTGAATAGTATTCCACCAATTAACGCGATTAAAACTTGCATTTGAATTAGACAGCTCTGATGAGCTCTGATCCTCATGCAAAAAAAAAAGGTACTTTGCATATCCTCATGCAAAAAAAGGTACTTTGCATATCCTCATGCAAAAAAACAATCATAGTGAAAGAAAATGAATTTTTATTCACTTGGGGTAATTTTAAAAAGCCTGGTATTCAGAAATTTTCCATTCCACAAACCACACTCTAAAATACGTCTAAAAAGAAAAAATCAGTTCAATCGCTCGCATTTAATCTGGTAATTGCAGAATTTGAGAATTGAGGAATTGAAAGAGCAAGCTCTCCGCTCGTTCCTCGCTCCGGGAATATCGCTCCGCGTGATTCAAACATTTCCCAAAGTACTTCGCTATCTCCGAGAGCGAAAACACAAGCTGTACACGTCCTCGGAGATGACGTACTACTAAAATGCGTGTTGCCGTGCGTGTGCTGCGAAGAGTGTGAGTATTGCGTTTGCTCACCACTTCAGTGTATGCATAACGGATATTATGTTAAATATTCGGAAAGGGTTAAAATAATTCAAAAAATCTGTGTCTATCGGTGTTTATCTGTGATTCAAAAGTTCTTGTCTTTTCTCTTTCTTCGGATTTAACATAATAAACATTGATGAGATGCTGTGCGTTCGGCGGGCTACTGCGTGAAATTTTCCGACATACCCAAGCTTTTCAATTTATCATTAATAATTCACCCTTAATCCTTAATCCTTAATAATTCACACTTAATCATTAATCATTAATAATTCACCCTTAATCCTTAATCCTTAATCCTTAATCCTTAATCCTTAATCATTAATAATTTCCTTATCCCCTCTGCATACGTAGGATAAAAATAAATGTAGATCTTTTTTACGTTATTTTCCGCAAATTTGAGTTTAATAGAAGTTTTTTTTGTGAGAGGTTTTAATAAATAATTTCCAAAAACGCATCTGAGTTTAAAATAGGCCGTGTTCTAATCTTGTTCTGACCAAAACGTCTATTTGTCGGAAAATAGTGGTTGAAAAAGAGAAAAAAAGATATAATCTATGCGGTGCGAAAAACACAATAACTTATTTTAAGTAAGAAACTAAAAAAACAACAATAAATTTTACAGAACTAAATATAAAAAAGGAAATAGAAATATGAAAAAAATTTGTTTAATCGCTTTTGCTTTACTTTTTTCTGTTGTGCTTTGTGCTGCAAAAGTCGATTCTATTAATGTGGTTGATTCTAGTGGGAAAAAACTTAGTGCTCATCTTGTAAAAAGTTTAATTCCAATAAAAAAAGGACAGGAGTTTAATCCAGGGAAACTTTCTGAAAGCATTAAGAATCTCTATAAAACCGGGTTGTATGAAGATATAAAATCAGATGTTAATACTCTGGATAATACTGATCTAAAAATTGTATTTGTTGTAAAATTTAAATCTTTATTAAAAACTGTTGTGTTCATTGGAAACGAGAATATTAAAACATCGCGTTTACGTGATGAAATGATAAATGCTGAGTGGGAGCCTTTTGACGAAAGGAATGTTGCTCAGGAAAAAAAGGATATAATTAAACTTTATATAGATAAAGGATTTAATGATGTCATTATTGAAGAAAAGATAATAAGATCTGCAGATTCAAGAGATATTTCCTTAGAATATACTATAAATGAGAAGGGGCGTTTTAAGGTTCGCGGTGTAGAATTTGTGGGTAACAAAGCAATCTCTGATAGCGAGCTTTTTGATACAATTAAAACAAAAGTTTCGCGTTGGGGCTATCTTTTTCCAACTGGATATTTTAATAAATTAAAATTTAAATCGGATAAACGCACGATAAAAGATCTTTATAAGGGGAGAGGATTCCTTGATGCAAAAATAACAAATATAGAAAAAAACTACAACAAGAAATATAATAAAATCTATTTGACAATCTCTCTATCAGAAGGAAAGCCATACTTGGTTTCTTCTGTAAAAATAGAGGGTAATAAACAAATGTCAGACGAAAAATTAATTAAGAAGTTTCATTTAAAAACCGCTACTGCATACAATATAGAACATGAAAATGCCGATATCAGAGAAATTGCAAAAGTCTATGATAAAGCAGGATATGTAGAATTTCGTTGCATTCCAAAACATATCCCGAACCCTATAACACATGAACTTGAAGTAATCTATTCTATAAGAGAAGGAATCATATCAAATGTCAGGGATATTATTATTACCGGCAATAGAGTAACAAAAGACCACGTCATACGAAGAGAGCTTCCCATAATGCCCGGGGACGTATGCGACATGACAAGGATAAAGGTTGCAAAATCACGCCTTGCTAATATGAATTATTTTGAAACAGTAGAGGTTACACCAATTTCTCCAGGTGTACCTGGTAAAAAGGATATCAAAATTAGTCTACGAGAAAAAAAGACGGGACAGTTTATGGTTGGGGCGGGGTTCTCAAGTACAGAAAGTATGCTTGGTACTATTGAACTCTCTCAAACCAACTTTGATTTGAAAAATTGGCCTACATTTCGTGGTGGTGGGCAGAGGATGAAACTACAATTACAGGCTGGAAGTGACAGTAGTAGTTTTGGAGTTTATTTTACAGAACCATGGCTGAAGCATAAACCGTTGCAATTGGATGTTGGATTATTTAGCAATGAAAGAGATTATGATGAATATACGCAGGAAAATCTGGGCTTCTTCATTGGTTTGACCAAACGACTTAAAAAGTTCTGGAGAGCATCAGTCAAGTACTCCCTTAGAAATATAGATTTAAATGATTTTGATGATAATGTCAGCACAGAGTTGAAAAGTGAAGAAGATTCTTATATAGCAAGTACTGTTGAGTTCACGCTGACAAGAGACTCTAGAAATAGCTACTTCAGACCAACAAGAGGAGAAAAACTTACGCTCACAAGTGCTCTTACTACAGAGATCCTGGGTGGATACTCAAATATACTAAAAGTTTCTGCTGAAGGAACCAAGTATTTTCCAGTCAACGATATATGTATTCTTAAGTTAAGTGGGCTTATTGGTTCAGCAATAAAGCTTTCTGGTGATTCTATTGCAATATTTGACAGGTATTTTTCTGGCGGACTGTATTCTATTCGCGGATTTGAAGATCGTGAAGTGTCTCCAGTAGATATAAATGAAGATCCTTTAGGTGGACAATCTATCCTTACCGGAACTGCTGAATTACTTTTTCCGATAGTTGAAAAGGTGGATTTTGTTACGTTTTCTGATATTGGGAATGTTTGGAGTAATGAATTCGGATATGATTTGGGATCTCTTAATATGAGTGTTGGTTTTGGTATGAGATTAAATCTGCCAATAGGTCCTGTTCGTTTGGATTATGGTTTTCCGATTATGACTGACCAAGACCACTTAGAGGATTCAGGACGCTTCCATTTTAGCCTGGGATATACATTTTAAACTATTTTTTAGGAACAAATGGAGCGGTTGTGATAGGACGGAGTCTGGCGCTGATATCAACAACATGGGATGGGGTTGATTCGTTGGCTTGCAAAAAGTGATATGCTAGACCTGCAATCATAGCTGCATTATCTGTGCAGTACTTTGGGTGTGCAATCAGTAGATTAAAGTTATTTCCTATTTTCCTCTTCATTTCGTTTCTCAAAAACGAGTTACATGCAACCCCCCCACAAAGCAAAACAGTTTTTGCAGCATATTTTTTTGCAGCATCAAGAGTTTTTTCTGTCAGGACATCCACTATTGCCTGTTGATAGGCAGTACAAATATTATTTAACTCATTCCCTTCCGGGATAGATTTTTTCTTGATTTTATAGTAAAGAGATGTCTTTAATCCGCTGAAACTGAAATTAAAACGGTTTTTGTCATTTTCAGCATATCTTTTTGATAGCATGGGACGCGGAAAGTTGTATCCAGTATCTTTGCCCTCTTTTGCAAGTTTATCTATTATCGGTCCCCCGGGATACGGTAACCCCAAAAGTTTTGCCGCCTTATCAAATGCTTCTCCCGCAGCATCATCAAGTGTAGAGCCTAAAGTTTTAACAACTCCATCAATACCAATCTCCACTATTGAAGTATGTCCACCGGAAACAACTAACGCAACAATAGGATAACACAATGTGTCCTTAGGTGTAATCTTATTTTCAAGAAAAGCCCCATAAATGTGTCCTAGAAAATGATTTATCCCTAGAAGAGGACAGGCAAGAGAAAGGCTCATACCTTTGGCAAATGAGACTCCTACCGCTAAAGCAGGCACAAGACCAGGAGTATTGGTAACGGCTACAGCATCAATTTTATCCGCAGAAATTCCACTTTCAGATAGTGCAGCTTCTGTTGTCCACTTTATGTTTTTTATATGCTCACGGGCAGCCAGTTCGGGGATAACACCTCCGTAAGGAGCATGTTTGTCTATCTGTGAAGAAATGATATTAGAGAGGACAAAAGTTCCATTTTCTACAATTGATGCTGATGTCTCATCACAACTTGTTTCTAATCCAAGAATATACATAATTTAATTTGGTAATTAGTTAATCTGGTAATTGTTTAATTGGGAAAAAAATGCAATTATCCAATTCTGCAATTATCCAATTAAATCAGTTGGTTTAGTTGAGCGTAGTAGACCGACTTGTCCGGAACGACCGAGTTCTATAATTCCGAAAGGGTGTATAAGCTCGATGAATGAATCAAGTTTACGTGTAGAGCCAGTTACTTCGATGATAAGGGCTTCTTTATGTATACTTACGATAGATGCATTAAATATATCGGTTATCTGCATTATTTCAGAACGATTACTGACATTTGCCTGAACTTTTATCAACATTAGTTCATGGGCAACAAATTCATGTCCTGTTAATTCAAAGACACTGATAACATCAACAAGCTTATTGAGTTGTTTTGTAATCTGTTCAATTATTGCATCATCACCTATTGTAACAATTGTCATTGTTGAAATGTCAGGATCATCGGTAGGACCAACAGTTAAACTCTCAATGTTATAGCCTCTACCACTGAACAAACCAGCAATTCTTGTGAGTGCACCAAACCTGTTGCGAACCGAAATTGAAAGTGTGTGTTTATGTTTCATAAAATTTTACTCCATGTTTTTAATATATAGACATTGCAGGAAAAGCCTTTTTCACTTTGTTCAAAGGCTTTTTGTATTCAGTTAACCCGTTGAATAGAAAATCGTTTTCTTTAGTCCTAAAATAACTCCATTTTTTCTGAATTCAAAAAAAAAAGCATTTTTCTTTATCCCTTATTGCGTGTTGGTTTCATGTTATTTTGACAGCATCTAGGTATCTTTATCCCAAAAGCAGATAAATACCCTAATCATAAATGATAAAATGCAAAAAATAATTTTTGATTTCGTTTATTTTTAGTTTTTGGGTTTAAATTTTTTTATTCGGGAATTGTTCAAGTTAAGTTAAAAAGGGCTATTCTAAAATTCCATGTTTTTTTTGTGTTTCTGAGTTGTTTTCTAAATATTTCTTCTATTTTTTTCAGGTCATTTTCTTCCATAATCTCTGATAAGTATGTAAGGTAAGATTTTTTTTGTGTTTCGGGGGTCATTTTACTGAACCAACGGTCTAGTTCTGTATCGCTTATATGAACGATATTTTGTTGTTTTATGGTTTCTACAGAACAGTTTTTTAATTCGGTTTTTTTGGCTATTTTTATAAAATCTTTTTCATCCCAATTTACTGTTTTATCCTTGGGTTTTTGATAAATCTTTTCTTCCGCATTTTTCAATTTTTCTCCGAGAGTTTTATTTATTTTAGAAAAATCAAGCAATTCATAAAGTCGCTGGGTATATTTGGGCATTGTTTCTGCGAGAATTATAGTTGCACCTTTGGGGGACATATATTTTTTCAGATTTTTAAGTGTATTTATTTTGGATTCACTGCATGCAAGAATATTACGTGCAATTATGAATTCAAAATGAATATGTTTTAATTGCGCAATATCTGACAAAGAATTGTCGAATTCAGAAATAATTATTTGCGGACTCCGCAAATCGGAACATGTGTCAAATTGGCGGTTTAGATTTTCTGCTGTAGAATTATCTGAGACAATTGAATATACCCCACCTTCCGGGGTCATGCGCATTGCCTCCCATGAAAGAAAAGCAGTTGTGTCGTTTAAGAGTAAAACTCTATCATGCCTACTAATTTTCAGAGGTGAATATATTTTTTTACGCAATTCTCTCAGAGTTTGAGGTGCTTTGCTCATAGTTCGTTTCAGCCAGCGTTCAAATGGTTTATCTGCGGGGGAAAATGAGAGAATTTCTATGGGAGAGGTTGCTGTAGGATTTTCAGATAGTGCTGCGAGCTGTTCTTCTCTATGTCTGCGTATTTTTTCAGCAACAGAGTTTTCGTATCCCAGCGAGCCTGGTTGATAAAAAACCTTGCCCTGCAGAATATCAGGAAGGTATTGTTGTTTTACCCAGTGATCTTTGTATGCATGTGGATATAAATAACCTCTTCCATGACCAAAACCTTCTTTATCGCGATTGGCATCTTTCAGATGATTTGGAACCTCTCCTTCTTTTTCTTTTTCTACAGCTGACATAGCTTCAAAAAAGGCAAAAGAAGAATTTGATTTTTCGGTTGTTGCCAAATATAGGGCAGCACAGGAAAGCAAGAATGCACCTTCTGGCATTCCAACTCTATCAAATGCATCCGCAATAGAATTAATGTAAGACAATGCATTGGGATCGGCTAAACCTACATCTTCAGATGAAAAAATAAGCATTCTACGAAGAATAAAACGCACGTCCTCACCGGCATAAATCATTTTTGCAAGCCAATACATTGCTGCATCCGGATCTGAACCGCGTAGTGATTTGATAAATGCACTTATTGTGTCAAAATGGTAATCTCCTTCCCGATCATAAAGAACAGCACGTTTTTGTATGGATTCTTCTGCCACGCCCAGGGAAATAAAGATTTTTCCTTGCTCATTGGGAGGTGTTGTTTCTATCGCAAGTTCCAGGGCATTAAGGATCCCTCTTGCGTCTCCGTTGGCTACATTAATGATATGCCGTATCGCCTCATCAGAGATCTCTATATTTTTGTCTCCGTATCCTTTTTTTTTATTTTTCAGAACATTTGTTATCAGTTCTTGAAGATTTTTGTCAGAAAGGGGTTTGAGCTGAAATATTCTACTTCGGCTGAGAAGGGGGCGGTTTACAGTAAAATAGGGATTTTCGGTGGTTGCTCCGATGAGGATTATGGTTCCATTTTCGACCCATGGGAGCAGTGCATCTTGCTGAGCTTTGTTCCAACGGTGGACTTCATCAACGAACAGGATCGTTCTTTTCGCAAATTGTCCCAAATTATCTTTCGCAATCTGTATTACTTTACGAATATCTTTTACACCGGTAAGGACGGCATTCAAAACTCTAAAATCACTGCTTGTTGTATTTGCAATAACGGATGCAAGCGTTGTTTTGCCAGTTCCAGGAGGACCATAAAAAATAAGAGAAGAGAGTTGATCTGCCTTTATGGCTCTTCGGAGTAAACGCCCTTTGGCAACGATATGTTCCTGTCCGACAAACTCTTCAAGGGATGTAGGTCTCATTCTTGCGGCAAGGGGCTTTTCTTTTTCTAATATCTGCTCTCGTTTATGATCAAATAAATTCATTTTTATCTATATTTTGCAAATTATTCATTATAGTAGTAGAATTTTTTGACATTTAGACATTGCACGAAAAACCTTTTTCTCCTTGTCCGAATGTTTTTCATACACTGTTTATTTATTCCCCAATAATTTTTACGAGTACTCTTTTTTTGCGTTTTCCGTCAAATTCAGCGTAAAAAACCTGTTCCCAGGGGCCAAAATCCATTTTGCCTTCTGTTATTGCCACAACAACTTCTCTGCCCATGATGGTTCGTTTTAAATGAGCATCTGCATTATCCTCAAATCCGTTATGGTTGTACTGAGAATAGGGCTTTTCCGGGGCAAGTTTTTCGAGCCATTTTTCGTAATCTGCGTGCAGACCGCTTTCATCATCATTTATGAATACAGATGCTGTAATGTGCATGGCATTACAAAGAAGCAATCCTTCCTGAATTCCACTTTCTTTGAGGCATTGATCAAGTTCGGGAGTAATATTTATCATTTGTCTTCTGCGTGTTGTTGAAAACCAAAGTTCTTTTTTGTGTGATTTCATGATATTTTTCTTTTGTTTAGAATTCAAAATATAGTTGTTTAGGTTTATCTTTTTCGGGTACTTCTGCAGGCTCTGAGATTTTGTGTGGTGGTACTGTCTTATCTCTGGAGACGTTTTTAGATGATTTTGAAATTTCCGTTGATTCAGATTTTTTTGTTCTTTTGGAAAATTTTGGTTGTCCTACTTCGTTTAGTTCATTATTCTCCAGATTTGAGAGTATTTCTTTTGCACGATCTATAACAGATGCGGGCAAACCGGCAAGCCTCGCTACATGTACTCCATAACTTTTATCTGTACCCCCAGGATGTATTTTACGGAGAAAAATAATCTTATCTCGCCATTCTTTTACCGCTACATTGTAATTCTTGACACCTTTCATCGTTCTTTCAAGATCTACCAGCTCATGATAATGGGTAGCAAAAAGTGTACGAGCCTGTTTTCCTGGAGTATCGTGGAGATATTCGGCTATTGACCAAGCAAGGCTAAGACCGTCAAATGTACTCGTCCCTCTGCCTATTTCATCGAGAACAATCAAACTTTTTTCGGTTGCATTATTAAGAATATTTGCTGCTTCAGTCATTTCTACCATAAAAGTACTTTGTCCTCTGGAAATATCGTCTGCAGCCCCTACCCGAGTAAAAACCTTGTCGGCTATCCCTATTTCAGCCTCTTTTGCAGGAACAAAGCTACCCATCTGCGCCATTGTGGCAATCAGGGCAACCTGGCGAATATAAGTCGATTTTCCTGCCATATTCGGTCCTGTTATAATGGAAAGTTGATTTTCTGAGCAATCCAGAAGTGAGTCATTGGGTACAAACTCTTCCTGTCCTATAATTCTATCTACCACGGGGTGTCTGCCATCTTTGATGTTTATTGTTTTTCCGTCATTTACATTTGGACGGCAATAATGATAATCGAGAGCGATTCGAGCCAGGCTGGCAATAACATCTACTCTTCCGAGTGCAGCAGCCATTTTTTGAATAGCTGTTGTTTCTTTTATTGCTTTTGAACGAATTTCCTGAAACAGTTCGTATTCAAGTGCTTTTGATTTTTCTTCTGCGCCTAGGATTTTATTTTCAATTTCTTTTAGTTCCGGGGTGATATATCGTTCACAATTAACAAGAGTTTGTTTACGTATATATGTTTCGGGAACAAATTCTTTATTTGAATTAGTTACTTCGAGATAGTATCCAAAGACTTTATTAAATTTTACTTTCAGGTTTTTGATTCCAGTTTTTTCCCGTTCTTGTGCCTGTAGATCTGCCACCCATTTTTTTCCTTCTTTTGTTGCACTCATGAGTTCATCAAGTTGTTCATTGTAGCCTCCTCTAATAATCCCACCGTCCTTTATTGTTAAAGGTGGTTCATCAGTTATGGCATTTTGAATAAGATCGGTTGTAGGGGAAAGATCGCAGAGAAATTTCTTTTGTTCCAATATAAATTCTATATCCATTTGATCTAAAATGTCTTTGACATCCGGAACATTGCTCAGACCTTTTTCCAGTGCAACCAGATCTCTTGCATTTGCGGAACCTACATTCAATCGTGTAATAGTTCGTTCGAGATCGCGGATACCACCCAAAGCCTCAGTGATTTCCACAAGAAGCAACTGATCATCATAAAATGCCTGGACGGCATCCAGGCGTTGATTTATTTTTTTAGCAGAGATAAGGGGTCTTACAATCCAGTCTCTCATGAGTCTTTTTCCCATAGGGGTTTTTGTTTGATCAAGAACAGAGAGAAGGGTTGCATCCTTTGCATCAGAGAAAATGGGCTCTATTAGTTCAAGATTTCTTTGTGATATTTTGTCCAGCAACATATAATCAAGATTATTGTAAGTGGAGAGAGATGTTATGTGATCTGCACTTTTCCGAAGATTATTTTGAGTATAATAAAGTCCTGCCCCTGCAGAAGCAATGGCTGATTCCATCCCTCTGCATCCAAAACCATCAAGAGAAGAAACACCAAAATGACGAAGCAAAAGATCTCGGCAATTATCCAAGTCAAATATCCATTCATCAAGTGAAGTCCAGAGAATCTTTTGAGGACATTGAGGAAATATTTCTTTTTCCC